>JAGODA010000281.1 GCA_017998475.1 Spirochaetota bacterium
GTTACAATGCTGTACGTGATATGCGCGTTCCTGCCCGTCCGGCAGTAGAACGCGCCCTTTTCGAGGCGATAGGAAAGTTCGATGGCTCCGTCCCGTCTGACCGGGCGGAGCGCCTCGATTGCCGCTTCGGTGCCGTCCGCGAGACGTATCCGATGGTCCGGCCACAGGGAGAGCTCCACGAGCGCCCCCGGGTCGACGAGAATGCGGTTACCGGCGCCGGCGGTTCTGCCCGGCAAAGCGGCGATTGTGTCGATGCGCGCGGTGCCGTACGCGGCGGTGACTTCAAGCGACGGGGGCGGGGTAATGGACATCTTCCATACAATGAGTCCCGCTACGAGCGTTACGATGACCGCGGCGGCCGCGGCGACCGGAGTTTTGCCGTATCGGCGGCCGTCAAACCACGACCGCGACCCGGCGGTCACTGTACCGGTGCGAGCCGAGCGAAGGAGTCGTTCCCTGAGCTCGGGAGCCGGAACGATCTTCCCCGCGTAGCGCGGTTCCACAAGCGACAGTATACGCGCGTATTCCCCGGCGCAGTGCTCGCAGCGCCCGAGGTGGTCTTCGAGCCGGAGGCGCAGACGGTCCGGCACGGCCTCTGCCGCAAGGGCGGCGAGATCTCTTGGGGAAGGATGGCGTTCCATGAATCCGGTTGCTCCTCCTAGAATACAACGAAATGACGGACGATGCAGGCCAGGGTGAACAAAAAAATGGCGAGTATTCCCGACTTTTTCAGCTCATCCGAAAGAATATTCAGCATCTTCCGCATTTTCCTCTTGGCGGTCCGTTCGGATATATTAAGGCTTCTGGCGATTTCCGGGTAGGTGAGTTTCGATTCCCTGCGCATCAGAAAAACCGAGCGCGTGAGCGCGTCGGCCGATTCGAGAATGCGGGAGATTTCACGGCCGGCCTCGTCCATCTCGACCTGATCGGGTGTAGTGTCGGGGCCGCCCGGCTCATGCCGCAGGGTATATATCCGGAATCCGCGACGGCGCTCGCGACGAATATGGTCGATGCAAAGGTTGCGGGCGATCGTATAGAGGAGCGCCCGTATGTTCGTATCGTCAAGGTCGCGACGGCCTGAATACCTCATGAGGTTGATAAAGCTGTCGTGGAGGAGGTCTTCGGCCGTTTCGCGGGACTTCACCAGGGAGTATATGAACGCGAGAAGTTCGCGGGAATGACGGTCGTAGAGATGGGCCAGGTCGTCGGGATCGAACATTTTTTTTATCTTTCGTGTCCCTTTTTGCGCCTTGATTCGTTCTACACGGGTGACGACGAATGATCGCCGGGGAGCCGGTCGATGTATTCGGAATACTGCACCGAGAAGGGGAGGATGTCCATGAAAAAACTTGTTGTCGTATTAATGGCAATCGTGTTTGCGGCCTCGATGGCGTTTGCCGCGGAAGAGCCGGTGAAGGTGGAACAGAAAACCGAGAACAAGGGCGAGACGACGAAGATCCAGAACCGTGAGCGCGTCCGTGAGCATAAGGAGAAGAAGGAAATGCGCAAGGAAATGAAGCAGACGAGAAAGGAAGCGCGCGAGAACAAGAAGGAGGCCAGGACCGGCAATTGATATCTTCGCGTGCCGGCCGATTTATTCTGGTGTTTTTTGTCCCGCCCGCCCAGACTGGTACGGGGGCGGGACTTCGTTCGTTTCCCGGGCCCGCGAGTGTTGAGGATGCGGCATCCCTTCCGATCAATGGTTCCATATAAGACAGGGAGATTCCTTCAAACCCCAATGGTGGAACAACCCGTCATTTCCGGCGTTATATATCGATTGTGCGGGGTTGTCCAGGCCGGGCTGCTCTTTTTCGCGCTTACGGCGTCCGGAGTATCCGCGGCGCAGGGGGAGGGGCCGTCTTTCGAGCTGGGGGTCAGGGGGCTGTATTCCTCGGGCCTTTCCGAGCCGTATTACTCGTACAAGATGGATGCGACTGCCGGATATTCGGCCGCCCTGTTCGAGGCGCGTCTGGGGTATCTGCGCCACATGCGGTATCAACTTACCGATGGAGCGGGAAACTACTCGTATGCCGATCTGAACCAGGCGCATGCTGAATTGGCGTGCATGCCGGTAGATGCCTTCGAGTTAAAGGCCGGAGCGCGCTGTTCCAGCGGGGACTCCTCATTCCGCGGCGTTGAATATAACGGGGAACTCTCGTTGTATTTCGAAATGATAACGCTCAGCGGGGAAATCATGTCCGCCGCGGAAAAGTTTTCGATGGACGGTCAGAGGTATACCCTTGGCCGGCGCCTGTATTCGCTGGATGCGGCGCTGACGATTTCGGATGCGGCATGGATAGATGCGGGAATGGACTATGACAGGATAGATTTCAAAACGACCGATGCCGCTTATGCGAAAAGCACGGGAAGGCTGGGGGCGGGAATCAACCGGATAAAACCGGTGACCGTGCTGTTCGGCCTGAGCTACGGGCGGGATTCGCTCGAATACTCGCTGCCTGGCGCGGATATCGGATTCGACTTCCGCTTTGCCTGCGGACTCAAGGCGTCCGTTTTCTACGCGTTCACGTATTATCAGGCTCCATCGTCCATGTCAACGGAGGCCGGGGGCTGGAATGGCGGAGGGGGCGGTACAGGGTACAGTCGCGATACAAATCCCTTCATGAGGTCGTCCCTTGCGGGGACGTCATTTGCCGCGCACGGTCTGAGCGTCGGCGTTTCCTTCATGTTCTGAAAATAACCCGCATATGGTGAAATGCGCGTCCCGGTGTATGAGGTCGTGCCCGGCTGAACTCCTGCCAAGAATCTCTTTGCTATATCTGCAGGCAATTCCATTAAGTAATTGACATATTTAATAAATATTTACTTATGGTATATATTTACTATTAGCAAATATTCAGCGGATGGTCTCTGGGCATGAATCTCGGCGCGCTATTACGACAGAAGCGGAAGGAGCGCAAACTCACGCTCAAAGTGGTCGCCGACAAGGCGGGGATCTCCGAGGGTTTTTTGAGCCAGATCGAGAACGACGTCAATTCGCCGTCGGTCGACACACTGGTTAATATTTGCAGCGCGATCGGCATGGAAGCCGGCGATCTGCTGAACCAGGCGCGCAAGCAGGAGAAACTCGTGGTGGTTCGCAGGGATGACTGGGACGAGGCGGACATCCCCGCGTCGGGCTTTATCACGCGGCGCTTCTTTCCGCCGGAGAACCGGCGCGTTATCGACAGCTCGGTCCTGTTGATTGAAAAGGACCGGAGTATTCCCGTGCGGAAGAACATTAAGAACAGCCAGGAGGTGCTCTGCGTGTTGCACGGCTCCGTCGAGCTGGCGCACGGTGACGAGCGGATAACTCTCTCCGAGGGGGACGCGGTACATTACTGGTCGGTGCCGGAAAAGCAGTCGATCACCGGGTGCTCGAAGGAAAGGGCCGCCGTGTTGTGGGTTGGCACATTATGATATTTTTTTTATATAAAAATTGGACGATCATCCAGTCCGGGTCCGGGATGATGCATACCGGCCGTCAGGCGGGCGCATCTACACTATAAAGAGAGGGGATGTACGTATGATCAAATTCAGCGAACAGCAACTCAAGGTTCCAAAGCTCATGCGTCCGGTGTATCTGGTAACGGCCGGGCAGTCGAAGTTCGACAGGGCCATACCGGACAAGAGGACGGAGGAGCTCTGCGTCGATGCGCTTACCATGGCGGCCGATATGCTCGCCATGGAGCCGGCGGAGCTCAAAGGGTATATCCATACCTGTTATTACGGCCATTTCGCCGACCACTTCGGTGACCAGCTCCTCGGAGAAGCGGTCATCCACGACCGCCTGGGGCTCGATCCGCTGGGTAACATCGGGGTGAAGACCGGCGGCGCTACGGGCGGGTCCACCCTGTGGGAGGCGGTGAAGGCCGTGGCCTCGGGATATTCGGACTGTGTGCTCGCCATGGGGTGGGAGCGCATGGACGAGGTGCCCACCGATGAAGGGAACTTTCTGATCTCCTGCGCGGCGGACAAGGACTGGGAGTCGCCGCTGGGGCATATCTACACGGGATATTACGCGGTAATGGCCCAGAAGTACTGGCAGGTATTCGGCAAGGAGGAGGAGTCCTTCCGCCGCACGCTAGCCGAAATTTCGGTGAAGCATCACGGGTACGCGCGATTCAATCCTTTTGCCCAGGGCCCGATGAAAATCACCGTGGAAGACGTGCTTAAATCCCCGGTGGTGGCCTATCCGCTCCGCGCGCTCGACGCCTGTCTTATGAGCGTGGGGGCGACATGCGCTATCATCTGCGACGAGCCGACCGCCGTCAAGCTGACTAAAAATTCGAAGAACAGGCCGCTCCGTATCTGGGTGACGGCCGGATCGCATACCCTTCGCCCGGCGGACCGGCGCGACATGGAGATTCCGCTGCTGCCCAACGAGACGGCGGACCAGTATAAGG
>JAGODA010000282.1 GCA_017998475.1 Spirochaetota bacterium
TTCTATCACGAGAAGAAAATTAAGAGCCCATGTTTCGACGGGAGCAAGACGCAGGACGGCATGCTGCTTAGAGGCAGGGGCTGGGGACACGGTGTGGGGCTGTGCCAGTGGGGCGCGAACGGCATGGCCGAGCGCAAGGCGTCGTACGACCAGATACTCAGACATTACTATCGCGGCACCAGACTGATGGTGATCACCGGTAAACCGCGCGGTGATAGCGCCGGCAAAACAGCCGGCGATCGGCGGCGCCCGTTCCATGACGCGCGGTTGAAATAGTTGTTGTTAAAACAACGCCCTCCCGTGTCATGATCGCACCATGATGACCGAGCCGACATACGGCCTTTCCGATTTCGATTTCAACCTTCCCGAGGATCTCATAGCGCAGGAACCCGCCGCCGAGCGGGACTTCTCGCGACTCATGGTGCTGCACCGGGACGGCGCCCTCGAGCACAGAGTGTTTCGCGACATAACGGAATACCTGCGCGAGGGTGATGTAATCGTATTCAATGACGCGCGCGTGATTCCGGCGCGGGTGTTTTTCATGCGTGGGAGCGGCGCCCGTGTCGAGTTCATCCTCACGCAAAGGCTCGATGCCCGCAGATGGAAGGCGATCTGCAACAGGACCTCGAGGATAAAGCCGGGCGAGACGCTCCGGGCGGCCGGAAATGACGATGTTGAAATACAGGTTATCGCGCGTAACGGCGACCATTTCATCATTGAAAGCGGCGTCGTTCTGGATGAGGCCGTGCTTGGCTCCGTCGGGGAGGTGCCGCTTCCGCCGTATATACGGCGGAAGCACTCGGCGCTCGATGCCGAGCGCTATCAGACCGTCTATGCGCGAGAGGGCGGGGCGGCCGCCGCCCCCACGGCAGGCCTGCATTTTACCGAGGGTCTTCTCGCGGAAATCTCCGCGCGGGGCGTGCAATTCGCGTATCTCACGCTTTTCGTCTCGTGGGGCACATTCCAGCCGGTGCGCCACGAGGATATCTCGCTTCACAGAATGCACAGCGAGCGCTATGTCCTTCCCTGGGCGGCCGCCGATACCGTAAACCGGGCCCGTGCGGAAGGGCGCAGGGTTATCGCCGCGGGGACGACATCCCTGCGCGTTCTCGAAAGCACCTTCGATCAGGGCAAGAACCGCCCCGGCGAGGGAACGACGGAGATCTTCATTCATCCGCCGTACAGGCCGCGGTCGATAGACGCGCTCATTACGAATTTCCATACACCCCGTTCGACCCTGCTCATGCTTGTCGCCGCGTTCGCCGGGTATGGTCGGATAATGACCGCGTACGAAAGCGCGGTTGAGCGGAAATATCGTTTTTTTTCATACGGCGACGCCATGCTCATCCTGTGACGGGGCGCACGCCGGCTTCGGACCACTCCGTTATCAGTAATCAGGCGCGAAAAGACGTCCCGGAGGTATGTATGAAAATCGATGAAATGAGATCTTTTCTTGACGGGCGGTTCCCTCCCGCGCTGCAGGAGAAATATGACAACGCCGGAGGGCAGGTGCTGTTTCCGGATGACGACCTTACGGGGGTGCTCGTATCGCTCGATTGCGACCGCGCCGTGATCGAGGAGGCGCGCACTCTCGGATGCAATCTCATTGTCAGCCACCACCCGTTTTTTTTCAGGCCCCTCCGCTCGCTTTCGGGCGGGGAGCCCCGTTCCGAAATGCTTTTCGATCTTGTGTGCGGCAGGACCAGCCTGTACGCGGCCCACACCAACCTGGACAAGATATACTACGACAGGCTCGGGGAGGTGATAGGCCTTTCCGGGATGGGCCTTCTTCTTAAGTCGGACCCTCCGCGAGGTGACGGGGCGCGCGAATACGGTTTCGGCGTTGTGGGGGAGTTCGATCCCCCGCTATCGCTCGGCGGTCTGCTCGAGCGCGTCTGCGAAAGACTTTCGCTGAAGCATCTTGTATACGCGGGGGACGCTTCCGTGACCGTACGGCGCTGTGCGGTGAGCGGCGGCGCCGGCGGAGGGGCGATCGAGCGCATCCTTCACGAGCACGATGTCGATTGCGTGATTACCGGCGACGTCGGATATCATGATGTGAAGGCCTCGCTCGACCGCAGCGTACCGGTAATTGACGCCGGTCATTTCGGCACGGAGAGGATATTGCTGGATTTTTTATGCGCCGATATCCAAGACTACTTGACAAAATCATCCTCGGCCGGACATATAAGGGCCTGCGTCTCCCGGATGGAGGCCGATCCTTTCAGGGTGTATCTGCCGGAAAAAAGATGAACAGCGATATCAGCAGGATGATCGAGCTTCAGCGGTTCTGGGACACCGTTTTGCGCTGTCGCGAGGAAATTCGGAAGGCGGGCGAATCGATCGAATACTGGAAAGGGCGGGTCGATGAATGCACCCGCCGTGTCGCCTCGCTCGCGGAGTCGATAAAGCTTTTAAAAAGCTCCATCGGCGCCAGGGAAGTGGACCTTGCCACGCTAGAAGAAAAAATCGCAAGGCTCGAGGCGCGGAAGGACTCGGTGAAGACCGAGCGCGAGGCCGCCGCGGTCCAGACCGAGCTTGCGACCGCCACATCGGAGAGGGGTGCCCTGGAAGAGGAGATACTCCTTCATATGGAAGAGCTCGAATCGAAAAACGCGGCGCTGGCGGACGCGGAAAAAGAAGCGGAGGAAGTACGGAAACAATCGGAGACGGACATCGCGATGCTGGAGGAGCGTATAGGGCGCTTCACCGCACAGATGGACGAACACCGGGCGCGATTCGATGAGGGAGTTTCCAACCTCTCGGCCGCGGTAAGGCCGAAATTCCTGAAGCTCACCGGCACGGGCAACGGAAAGGCGATCGTGCGCATAGACGGTGAGACCTGTGAGGGCTGTCGGGTCAAGGTGCCCGTTCACCTGGCAGGCGATGTCTCGAAACAGGACAAGGTGATCTCGTGCAGTAATTGCGGCAGGTTCATTTACGGTGGATGACACGACGCCGGCTTTTAACGGATGTGCCGCGTACCTGACGGGTCTGTCATCGCGGGGAGGCGGAAGACCATCGCGGTCATCTCAAAAGGCAATGGATTGCCAGTAAGGACCGGACGCCATCGCTGAGGGCCGCGACGCGATGAGGTCGGTGCCCGGAGTAATACTTAATGCGATAACAGCTCCATCCGCGGTGTGAAGCGAGCTTTCGGCGCGCTGATGGAACGGCCCGGAAAGGGCGATTACGATCAAGGGGACTATATGCTTCTGAGTATTGACAGGGTGTTGCAGCTTCTTGCCGAGGGCAAGAGCGTGCAGAAGATAGCGGAGCTTTCGGATGTCGACGTGTCCGAGGTCTGCGCCGTAATAGAAGAGGCGAGGGCTATAATCGAGAACAGCGACAGGGCGCGCTCCAGGAAAAAGATCATCATCCGGAGAAAGAACCCGACCGATGATCCGTCTCCCGCGCCTCCCGGGGAGAACGGGACCGGGCCCTCCCCGGATGAGGAGATTTTCGATGGTGCCGAGCTTTCGGCCGTGCCGCTGGACTCATCCCTGGTTATGTACACCGACGGTGCCTCGCGCGGTAATCCCGGGCCCGCCGGCATAGGGATCGTCATCTACGACAGCGATAACCGTCAGGTCGGCAAGGTGTCGGCCCCCATCGGTGTGCAGACCAATAATTTCGCGGAATATACCGCCCTCATACGGGCCCTGCGCATAGGGCGCTATTTCAGGGCGCGCATGCTCAAGATCCGCACCGATTCCGAGCTCGTGGTAAAACAGATAAAGGGCGAATACAAGGTCAACCACGAAAACATAAAGGGCCTTTACGCGGAGGCCATGAGGCTTAAAAAAGGTTTCGCGAGCTGCAGGATCGAGCACGTTACGCGCAATCTCAACGACAAGGCCGATTTCCTGGCCAAGAAAGCCTCCGAGCAGAGCGGACAGGCTTGACCCGGGTGGCGGCGGGCGCTTCAGGGGGAGAAAGGGATCTGGCGGCGGAGCTGTGCTCCTGGTTCGGCCTGGACCCCGTAATCGCGCTGCTCCTCGTCCGGCGCGGAATCTCCGGCCCGGCTGAGGCCGAGGCATACATCAATCCGAGCCTCGCGATGCTGCACAGTCCCTTCCTCATTCCGGGCATGCACCGGGCGGTCGCAAGGCTGGAGAGCGCGATCGGTTCCGGCGAGCGGATCGGCATCTTCGCCGACTCCGATCTTGACGGGCTTTCGGCGCTCGCGGTGCTGGAGAACCTGCTCGGCATGAGCGAAGACCTCCCCTGGCGCGTTATCCGGTATCCGATTGATGATGACGATTACGGCCTCAGCATGCGCGCGGTCGAGGAATTCGGCGCCGCGGGCGTGGGGCTTCTCGTTACGCTCGATTCCGGCATACGAGATATCACCGAGATCCGCCGCGCGCGGGAGCTCGGCATGGACGTGCTG
>JAGODA010000284.1 GCA_017998475.1 Spirochaetota bacterium
CCACCACGGCGCGATCTGAAGACCCGGAACGCCCCGCTAGCAGGGCAAGGAATCCCCTTCGCTCGTCACCGCTGAAATCAATCCGCGTGAAATCGAACCAGTCTCCGTTGTGCAGAAACTGCACAATGCAATAGCGGAGCATCCTATGGTTGTCCCTGTAACCCGGAACCACCACGATTTTTGTGAGCAGCCGCTTCGCTCCGAAGTCGACGCGAAGCCATTGCGGCGAGCCGGACTTCTCTGACATCCACGAGCTCTCAGGATCGCTGTCGAGCGCCATCAGGCCGGTGTGTCCGGGACCGTGGCTCGAGCTGACCTCCCAGCGCACCTTCTGGGCCGTGTTGGCGCCGATAATGAAATAATCGCCGTTCTGGGCCCCTTCCCCCGCCGGCGGCACGCAGAGAAACAGCACACTAAAAGCGATGAGTATGATTCGATTTCTGCTCAGGTTCTCCATCTGTATGACCGCTCCCCTGAAGAGCAACAGGTAAAATGCGTATCGGGCGCTTTCAAGCGCTTGACGACGCAAAGAAACGGGGATAGTCTTAGCTTCCGGCCCTGACCGGTAAACAATTATTTCGGGGAAGAGGATGGAAAAGCACATAGTGGTATACTGCACCACGCCCTCGAACGAGGTTGCGGTCGCCATAGCCGAATCGCTGGTTCCCGGCAGGCTGGCCGCGTGCGTGAACATAGTCGGAGGAATTTCCTCGATCTACACGTGGAAGGGAGAGCTGTGCAGGGAAGAGGAATGCCTGATGATAATCAAGACACGGCGCGATCTCTTCGAACGCCTCCGGGAACGTATCGTCTCGCTCCATCCCTACGAGGTACCCGAAATCGTCGCCATCCCCATTGTGTCGGGGCATGTTCCGTACCTCGACTGGATAGACGAATCAACCGGCTGAAACGCCTACAGCAGGCCGCCCCACGACCTTCGCCCGGCGCGGAAAAATCCCCGGTCCTTCCCGGATTTTTTCTCAGGCTCAACCTGAACGACGCGCGCGGGAGAGCCGGAGGCGGTCTCCATCGAGTCGATCTTGGCGAGCAGCACGCGAACGAGATGGGCGATATATTCCTCCTTCTTGTTCATGATCTCGATGAGCTCGCGCTGGCGGTCCTGTATCTCCTTCCTGAGGTTGCTTTCGACTTCCTTCAGCTTCATGACGGTCGTTAGATCGACCACCTTGTTTTCTTCATTGTTCATCTTTTTTCCCGTCCTGGCAATAAGATCATGGGCACACGTTGTAGCAAAGATAGCATGCGGTTAGGAAAATCCTAAAAATCTTGGGTGGGAGCGCCTACAGGCGCACGATGGAGTCGAACTCGAGGGACTTCCCCTCGAAAAGCGCGCGTACGCGTTCCTCATGAGCGCTCGGAAAACGCAGGCACACCCCGCAGTCCGAACTCAGGTGGCGCGGAACGGGGATGAGCTTAACGGCAATGGCCTCCCCGCGGCACAGCTTTTCACCGCGAAGCGCGAGGCTGGTCGAATGGAAAAGCGCCACGCAGTATTCCTCTTTCACGAACTCTCTCCGTTCTTCGCGAGGGTGCGAATGGCTTTAACGGCCGATACGATGTCTTCCTGGGTGGTAAAAAATCCCGCGCTGAGACGCACCGTACCCTCAGGAAAGCTTCCGATCGTAGTATGAGCGGCGGGGGCGCAGTGCAATCCCACTCTGCAGAGAATGTCGAATTCCTCGTCAAGACGGAGCCCGAACTCGCTCGGGGCCAGCCTGTCGCAGGTAAAGGAGACCGTTGAAAGGCGACGGCCCTCCGGCCCCGCGAACAGACGCACACCGTCTATCGTCGACAGCCCCCGGCAAATCCCCGCGGCGAGTTCGTCTTCATGACGACGAATCGCGGCAATCCCGGTTTCCCGGACAAAACGAACGCCTTCCAGGAGCCCCGCGATACCGATGGTATTCGGCGTTCCGCTCTCGAAACGGTCCGGTATGAAATCCGGCTGAGTCTCGAATTCCGAGCGGCTTCCCGTCCCCCCGTACACGAGCGGCCGCATGCGTTCGATCGGCACCCTCTCACCGACGACCAGACCCCCCGTTCCCTGAGGCCCGTACAGGGCCTTGTGGCCGGTGAACGCGAGAAGATCGATGTTGTCACGTTCCATATCGATGTCCACACACCCGGCAGTCTGAGCCGCGTCGACCAGGAACAATGCCCCCGCTTCCCTCGCGGCTCCCCCGATTTCCCTTATGGACTGCAGACAGCCGTTAACGTTAGAACCGTGGTTGACGACCACCATCGATGTCCTCTCCGAAAGGAGACCACGCAGATCATCGGGATCAAGCGTTCCATCGGATGCACCCGGCGCGACCACCACCCTGACACCTTCGGCCTCCAGCGCCCGCAGCGGCCGCATCACGGAGTTGTGCTCCATCCCGCTCGTAACGACGCGGTCCCCGCTCCTCAGAAGGCCGAGCAGGGCCTGGTTCAGCCCCCCGGTGGCGTTAGCGGCGAACAGCACCCGGAGCGGATCGCGCTGGTTGAAGAGTGCGGCCAGAGCCTCGCGCGCTTCATACATGATGCGGCCCGCATCGACTGATAGGCGGTGGCCGGACCTCCCGGGGTTGGCTCCATACTCGTTCGTAAAGCGGGCCATGGCCTCCAGAACGGCGGAAGGCTTTGGGAAGGATGTAGCGGAATTATCGAGATAGATCATTTCCTGGAGTACATGAAGCGCTCCGGACGAAAGCTCTCGTCCCGCCCGGAGCGGCAAACCGATTTATTTGCTGAGAGTCAGAGTAAACTCGTCGTCCTGCTCTTTGATTGAAACGTTCCATCCCTTGCTCTCGGCCAGGCGGGTGACATTATCACGCGAGGTGCCCGAGTCCACAAGCACTTCAAGGGTACCGGAACCCATCAACTCGATTTTTTTCTTTGTCTCGAAGACCGGTTGCGGGCATGAAAGTCCGCGCATATCCAGTTTTTCAGCCATCGTTTCCTCCTTCTCTCACGCCTTCTGGCGCATGGTAAAACCGATTACGAGACACACGGCGAGCCCCGCTACAACCGACGCCGGTCCCCAGAGCCCGGGCCCCGCGGGCGAGCTTGCCGTGGCGAAATTGTGCGCGAAACCGGCCCCCACGATCATCCCCATCACAAAGATGGCCGCGTCTCCGTCTCCCTCACCCGAGAGAAAGAGCTGCCTGCCCGGGCATCCCCCGGCAAGCGCGAACGCGAGGCCGGAAAGCATCATCCCCCCGAAATTCCATACATGCGCCGTATGCGCCACGGGCTGACCGGCGAATCCAGGATTAAACTGGCCCAGGACATAATTCGTTACGAATGCCCCGACGACGAGCGCGATCACGCCCCACATCAGATGCATCTCCCTCATCAGCATAACGTCCCTGACCGCGCCCATGGTGCAAAAACGGGTACGCTGCGCGAGGAAACCGATAATAAGCGCCGCGCCCAGAGAGATAGCAAGAGGTGCGTACTGTGAGCCCGGCCCTTTCTCGCTGAAGAAGGGCGCGAACTTGTCGGGCTCCGGATAGAGCAGCGATTTGGATGCTCCCCATACGGTGTTTCCGAGCAGAAGGAGAAGGAGCGCTATCATAACAACCGGCATGAGCCACCCGGCCGCCGTATACGTCTTTTTGCTCGCTCCGAGTGAATAACCGCTCCGGATGAACAATACTCCTATGCCGACCCCGGTAAAAAGTCCCGCCAAGCCCACAATGGCGTTGCCATCTCCGCCCGCGAGCCGTAGCAGAGCACGCCAGGGACACCCCAGAAATACCAACGCCCCCACCATGGCAAAAAAACCGAGAATGAAGCGCACCATCGGCGCCGAGCCCGAGCGGGCGCGGAATTCCCTGAACGCGAGCGCCGCGATGAGCGCGCCGAGCACGAAGCCTATGATTTCAGGCCTGATGTACTGAACAACGGCGGCCCGATGAAAACCCAGAGCACCGGCAATGTCGCGCTCCATACAGGCCACGCAGATGCCCATGTTCGCGGGATTGCCGAGCTTCTGGAGAACCGCCGCCACGACACCTATGAACAGACCGGTCGCAACGATGCCTTTTTTGGAACCGAAAAATCCAGTGAGTGCTGACATACTCCTCCCCGTCACATCAAAAAATAACCAGGGCCGGCATTCAGCCGCTGCATACCGATAAAGAACGCAAGCGGTTATGAACTGCACCCCTGGAAATACTCGAGTCAATTCAAACAATATGGATTTATTAATCAACTATTAATAAAAATAATATAAAAAATTATAATAATTAATAGAATATTTTTCGCCAGATCTTCCTTTCGGGTATTTGGAGAGTAGAGATTTTTTTAATTTGAACTATTGACTAATATGTTCGAATGTGCTATTCTAAACGAATTCATATGCACTACACACGGAGCACGGCGA
>JAGODA010000283.1 GCA_017998475.1 Spirochaetota bacterium
TCGAGGGCCTAACGCAGGTTGTGTGTGGCATCGAGGTTTTTCGGGAGCGTTATGCCGGGAAGATACAGTGTGTTGACCGAGCGGGTGGCGATGGACCGGGCCACCTGTTTCTCATACGCCCAGAGCCGGACGCGCGTTCCGGGATGGTTTTCCGCGATGAGCGCCGCAACCGCGGTCCCCCACGCGCCTGCGCCGATTACGGCGACTGTGGCCCTGGATTCCGGTCTGTCCGATGTCCGCATGGTCTCTCCGTTCCGTGATTGGATACCGCCCGGTCGCACAGGGCGGTCTTTCGATTGTGCACGATGGAAAGGCCGCCGCGCAACCACTTTTCGCTCCGGGCCGTACCGCCGCCGAGCGGCCGGATTTTCTCGTTGACACGCGATGGCCTGGGTTAAAGATTACAGGGCATTCCCCGCGGAATGTTCGTTTCGAACGCCGTTGCGGCGGACCATATATCCAGAACAATCAGAGGGACCGATGGACTTGAAACAGGCATATAGAACGATAATGGACGACCATTTCCCGGATTCCATGACCATTCGATTCGGAGATCAGACGCTCGAGTACCGAAAGCGCGCGTGGAAGCTCGAGGACGGGGGAGCGGTCGTCGAGAAGGGACTGCGCTACGGCGAGAACCCGGGACAGGAGGCGGCCATGTACGAGCTCGTAAACGGCAACCTCGCTCTCGGCGGATGCAGCTTTATCGCGCCGGGCAATTCGCTCGTAAGCGGCATCGACGAGGCGATGATGATTCAGCCCGGCAAGCACCCCGGCAAAATCAACCTGACGGACATCGATAACTCGCTCAATATCCTGAAATACCTCTCCGGCTCGGCGGCGGCGGTTATCGTCAAACACAACAATCCGTGCGGCGTAGCCTGCGCCTCCACTCCGGCCGAGGCCTTCAACCGCGCCTTCCGCGCCGACCGCATCGCGGCCTTCGGAGGGTGCGCGGCGATCAACCGGACGCTCGACCGCGAAACGGCCGAGCTCATCGCGCGCGAGTACATGGAGGTCGTTGTCGCGCCCGATTACGCCGACGGCGCCGTGGACATTTTAAAAAAGCGCAAGAACCTTCGCATCATCCGCGTCGACCGTATGGACCGGCTCGAGCAATACCGTAGCATGCGCTTCGTCGATTTCAAGTCGCTCATCGACGGCGGAATCATCGTGCAGCAGTCGCCGCTCAACATCGTAAATACGCGGGAGGACCTCAAGCCCGCGTCCGCCGAGTACAAGGGGCAGAAGTACGCCATCGAGCGCCTTCCCTCCGAAAAGGAATACCGGGACCTGCTCTTTGGCTGGTTCGTGGAACAGGGCGTTACCTCGAACTCGGTGTTGTACGTGAAGGACGGGGTGACGGTCGGTATCGGCACCGGCGAACAGGATCGCGTGGGCGTGGCCGAAATAGCGGTGTACAAGGCCTATACCAAGTACGCCGACCTGCTGTGCTTCGACCGTCACGGCGTCTCGTACAAGCAGTTCGAGCTGGAGGCGGCGAAGGGCGAACGCAAAAAAAGCGATCTCGAGGCGATCGACGAGGAGACGCGAGCCTCGCGCGGGGGGCTGATCGGCGCGGCGATGGTGTCGGACGCCTTCTTCCCGTTCCGCGACGGGGTGGACGTGGGGATCACCCAGGGCATTACATCCATCGTCCAGCCGGGCGGCTCCGAGCGGGATTTCGAATCTATCGTCGCCTGCAACGAGGCGGTGCCGAAGGTGGCAATGGTCTACACCGGCCAGCGGGCGTTCAGGCACTGAAGTGACCGGGCGCTCGCCGCGACCGCGGGTGCCTTCCCGTATACAGCGAGGATGGTGGTATGGCCGTGCACACGGAATACATCGAGGTTGAGACGAAAGGAAACAGGGACGTTGTGGATCTTTCGAGGGAGCTCTCATCGATCGTCGCCGAGAGCGGCGTGCGCGACGGGGTGCTTGTGGTGTTCGTTCCCGGGTCGACCTCGGCGCTTACCACGGTGGAGTACGAACCGGGACTGGTTAAGGACATCGACGTCTTCCTGGAGCGGCTACTGCCGTATCGAGAGCGATACGCGCATCACGAAACATGGCACGACGACAACGGCGCGGCGCACCTGCAGGCCGCGCTTCTCGGACCCTCCCTCACAATTCCGATAGTTGACGGCGAGCTGACTCTCGGGACATGGCAGCAGCCGGTCCTCATCGACTGCGACACCCGGCCCCGCAGGCGGCGCCTGGTGGTGCAGGTGCTCTGGTAGGGAGGCGCCTTCATTCGGCCAGGTCCGCGAAAACGCGTCAGAGTTTGAGTTTGAGTTTCTTTTTCTTTTTTTCGCCCTCGCGCTTATCGCCGGGATCCTTCTGCTCCCCTTTGTATTCGCCGTCCTGCCAGCGGCCGCGCTGCACGCTTCCGTCGGGATTGGTCATCATCCCCGAACCGTGAGGCTTCCCGTCCTTCCACTCGCCGTCGTATCTGGCGCCGTTGCGGAGGGTCATAACGCCGCGCCCGTTTGGTTTTTCGTCCGTAAATGTCCCCGTGTACACTTTACCGTCGGGATACCGCATGGTGGCCTGCCCTTCCATCCTGCCGTTAACGAACCGGCCTTTGTACTGTGCTTTGTCCGGAAAGGTGAGGGTGCCTTCACCGTGCGGCTTTCCATATTTCCATTGACCGGTGTAATGCCTTCCATCACGTAATTTCATGGTCCCCTGGCCGTTCATGCAGTCCCCGCTCGCGCACTGAGCGCTCAGGTCTGTCGAAACGAGCGAAATCAAACACGCAACCGCGGCGATAACGAATGTCCTCATCCAGCCCCTCCTCGAGTCTGTGTTTGAAACGGGCGTGGTCTATCGCCGTTTTGAGGATATGTCAACATTTATATCATAAATATCACCTGCCCGAAGAAGCTCCGCCTCCCCCTTTAAGAAGAGAGGGGAGGGCGGAGTGCGGTCGCCGGGATGCGTGGTGAGGAGGAATGCCGCGGACGGTACGCCGTTAAAGAATGAGTCCCGCCTTTACGGAGGAGTCGACCGTGCCTCCGGACAGAACCCGTTTCCCGTTTACGAAAACGCCCTCTATGCCGGTGGGCGGCGCGTCGCTTCTCTCGCGCGTGGTGTTGTCCCTGATTGTGCTCCAGTTGAAGACCGTTATGTCAGCCGCGTATCCCTTTTTGAGATATCCGCGCTTCTCGAGCTTGAATCGGTCGGCGGACGCGCCGGTCATTTTTCTGACGGCATCCTCCATGGGCACCAGTTTGTAGTCGCGCGCGTACTGGAGCAGGAGCGGGAAATTGCCGAAGGCGCCCGGGTTCTGCACGCCGGCGGGGGTTACCCAGGCGTCCGTCATGAAGAGCGCGGCGGGATGCCGGATCATGTCGTGCACGTTTTGAAGTTTGCTGTAACGGTGGTTGAGGACCCGCGCGGCGCCCTTGGTGCGCTTTGAAATATCCAGCAGGCAGTCGAGCTCGTCCATCTTGCGGGCCTTCGCGATCTCGTCGACGAACATACCGTTGTACCGTACGAGCTCCGGATAGATCGCGTTGGTGACCTGGATGTCGCTGTAGCCGAAGCCGAGGAGCTTTCTGACGATGTACATCTCCATGCGGAGCTTGCGCCGGGCCGATGTGCTCTCGTAGTTTTCGGGCAGGCGGGCGAGGAACCACTGCGGCAGAAAGACGTTGATAACCGACACCCCGCAGTGATAGGCGTAGGTGTCGAACTGGACCTCAAGTCCTTCCTTCCTCGCTTTATCGACGAGCTCGAGCGCCTCGGGGCAGGTCTTCCAGGATTTCTCGCCGACGAAGATGAGGTGCGAGAGCTGCATCTTGACACCGGTTTTCCGGGCGACCTCCAGCATGTCGTCAACGGCCAGGAGGTTATGAGCCCTGCCGAACGGCCTTACGGGATAGGAGGGGGAGAGCGCCGAGTAGGCCTTCATATGCACGGTGATAACACCGTCCCTGCTCTTGACGAGTCTGGCGATCTCCGTGAGCTCTTCCATCGTGGCGAATATGTCCGGCTCGTACTGCAGGCCGTAGGAAACTCCCCGCGCTCCCTCGTCGAGCGCCTGCTCGAGGAGCCCCCGGTATACCTTCATTTCATCGGGAGAAAACGGGTCGCTCTTCATGCCGCGCATGGACATGCGGGTGGTCCCGCTGCCGGCGAGTACCGCCATGTTGTGGGAGTGTTTCCTCGACCTGGTCCGGTTGAAGAACTCGCCGTAGGTGTCCCAGTCCACCGAGAACATGCGGTCCATGATGCGCCGCTCGATGAGCTCCCGGTGGGGGGAGTTCTTGACATAGGCCGCCACCCCGAAGCCGCAATTGCCGGCGACGAAGGTTGTGACACCCTGCGCTGTAAAGGGAGTCTTCAACTCGTCATGTCCCTCCGCGGGCAGCACCCAGTCCATGTG
>JAGODA010000285.1 GCA_017998475.1 Spirochaetota bacterium
AGAGACACCCCCGCCTCGAATCCCTCGCGGAGCGCGGCCACGTTTACTCCGAAGCTCTCGTTCACCTTCTGTGTTCCTCCGATGGACTGAAAGACCAGGTCCACCGGCACGCCCTTCTCGATGGCCTTTATCGTCGTGGTGATGTGGGTGAGCACGCAGCCCTGCGCCGGTATGCAGAAACGCGAGATGACGCCGTCGAGGAGGCGCAGGAGCTCCGTCACCGAGCCGTAGTTGTCCGAGGCGGGGTTGATGCCGATGACCGCGTCGCCGCAGCCGTAGAAGAGGCCGTCCAGAATCTGCGCGGTAATCGACCTCGGATCGTCGACCGGGTCGTTCGGCTGCAGGCGCACCGAGAGCCTCCCCGGAAGGCCGATGGTGTTACGGAACGCGGTGACGTTCCGTATCTTCGCGGCCGCGCTGATGAGGTCCTGGTTGCGCATGAGCTTGGAGACGGCCGCGGCCATCTCGGGCAGGATGCCGGGGGAGACCCGTTTGAGCGTGTCGCCCGTGGTCTCGTCGAGCAGGAGCCAGTTGCGGAACTCGCCCACGGTGAGCGCGGAGATTTCGGCGAAGGCCGTTTCGTCGTGCGCGTCGAGGGTGAGGCGCGTGACCTCGTCCTCGTCGTACGGAACGACCTCTTCGCGCAGGAAGTCCGAGAGGTACGCGTCGGCGAGCGCCATCTGCGCGGCCGCGCGTTCCTCGGCGCTTTCCGCGGCGATGCCGGCGAGCAGATCGCCCGAGCGCCCGGGAGAGGCCTTCGCCAGCAGGTCCTTCAGCGAGGTGAACGCGTATGTCCGCGCGCCTATGGTTTTCTTGTATGACATTCCATGTTCCGTTCGTGTCTTCGTTCCTCGCGCGGGAACCGTCCGCGGCGCGGCGGACGCGCTGGTCGAAGGTCATCATCACGAGTGTCCGTTATAAGCGGCGGGAGCGCAACGAAAAATCCCGCGCGCGCTTTCAGCGCTCCTCAGAAAAGAGCCTTCGCCTCGGCGTTTGCGATCGGTCCGTCGTCGATCTTCCGCTCGTCGTTAACGTCGCCGTATGTCTCGCCGGTGAAACAACGCGCGTCGAAGAGATAGCCACCGAAAAGGGAAATCTCAATCACGTACAGCGGCCTGAACGAGAGTTTCAGCCCGACCTGCTTGTGGTCCTGGTAGAGCTTTTCGTCTTTATCCTCGCGCCCGGCGATGAGGTAGTTACGCTGGCGCCACGCGAACTCCGGCCCGACCCTGAACGCGCGGCCGGACCTCGCTCCGGCCCATGCGGTGATGTTTCGGGAAGGCAGGTACTGGAAATCGAAAAAGAGAAACTTCGCGGGGTTCCAGCGGACGATCGTCGGTATTCCCGCCATGACGAACAGATCCGGGGCGGCGTGCAGGTACATGAGAAACGGGATGGGAACGCTTACCGGAAGCACCTCCTCGGGGACGATGCGTTCGAACGGAAAGTACACCAGGCCCGCGAAAAGCCCCCCGTGCGGCCGCGGCCATACACGGTAAAAAGCGAACAGGCCCGCCGAGACCTCGTCCATGCTGTTGAACGGGCGGTCGCCGCGGGAGTTGAGCATCACCTCGGCGATGATATCGCTGTTCCTGGCCCCGAGGGAGACGGTCAGGTTGTACAGGTCGGCGGGGAAATTGCCGCGCTCGTCGGTGGAGATGTATTCCGCTCCGAGGCGGGTATAGATGTCGGTGCTTTCGGGTCGGAATAACTGTATCGTCGATTTTAATCCGTATGTCGACTGGTCGAACCCGTCGGTGGATATGCTCGTATACTCGAGTGCCGCCGAGTGGGGCGGCGCTGGCGCGGAGGGGGCCGACCCCTCCGCCGCGAGAGCGGAGTGAGCGAGAGGCAGTGCTATCGACAGCAGAAGTGCGATGGCGCGGTGGTGCATCGGTATTATCCGTATACAGGGCTGTTTCGCGGTTGATGGTAATGACGCATGGTACGCGTGCGTGGCGGGGGAGTAAAGCTAAAATCGCGGTCGCGCAACGCGATGATGTCGCTTAGAGGAAAAAATAAGTTGAATATGGCGCGCGATCGGCTATACTTGTACGATACCGGCAACCATTCGCGTTTCCACCCCCGGGCCCGATTCCCCGGAGCCCCAACAAGCAGACGCAGACGACACTATTTATGGGATTTCGCGCACTACGCGGAACGTGCGCGTTTTTTTATTTTCGGGGACAGGGGGGCTGATTCGCGCGCGAACGGTGCCGGGAACAACTACACGCGCGGAGGGAATCATGCATAACGCGGAAATTATCGTTACACGGCACGACCTGCACAGGCTGGACGGACTGTTGAAGGCCGTATCGACGGCTTATCGGACGGACCAGGAGCATCTGGCAAAACTGAAAAACGAGCTCTCGCGGGCGAGGATCGTCGACCCGAAGCGGGTGCCCGGCGATGTGGTGACCATGAATTCCAGGGTGCGCTTCAGGGATCTCGAGGAGGAGCGCGACCACGTTTTCTCGCTGGTGTTTCCAGCGGATGCCGACATCAGCCAAAACAGGCTCTCCATACTGGCCCCCGTGGGGGCGGCGCTCCTCGGCTACCGGGTGGGTGATGTGGTGGAATGGCCCGTGCCCTCTGGGACGAAGCGCCTCCGAATAGAGGAGTTAGTGTATCAGCCGGAGGCCGCCGGCGACATGCACCTGTAGGGCCGGGCGGCTCGATCAGACCGGCGGCGATGTGCCTGGAGGAAGGGGGACCTGCTCGCGGAGCTCCTCGCTGAGATGGTAGATGGCGCGCCAGACGTGGTAGGCGAGCCGGTCGAGCCAGCGCATTGCCTCCAGGCGGCCCATGGCGTCCTCCGGCTCGAGCTCGCCGCGCGCCGTGGAGGCGAGAAGCTCGACCCTCTGCGCGCGGCGGATGCCCGCGATGGACTGCGACATGGCCTCCACCACGCGAAGCGGCGCGCTCTCGGTATGGCCCTGGAGCCAGCGCACCACCATGTCGATGCGGGAGAGCTGCTCGAGGGCGATGCGGCGAAGTTCCTCGTGATGGGCGACCTCGCGCATCTCGTCCACCTCGCGGCAGGTTTCGACCAGGCGCTCCAGGTGATCGACCGAATGGAGAATGGAGAGATGCAGCCTGTGCAGGGCGGACGAATCCGGCTGGGAGCGCACGCGGGCCAGGAAGCGCCCGGTCTCCCGGAGCGCCATGCCGGCCTCCTCGATGTCGTCGGCGACGTCCCGGAACGAGGCCTGGGCGTTAAGGATGCGCCTGAGCGATTCCATGACAACGGCGGCGATTCCGATGACGGTGCGCCGCGCGGTTTCGATCGCCACCGGGGGGACATTGGTGACGCTCATGTCCAGGTTTCGCGTGAGGCGCGAGCCCTTTTCGGGAATGGCGCGCTCGATGAACCACGCGAGCCGGTCGATGAACGGATACATGATGATTATTCCGAACAGGTTGAGTGCGCTGTAATGCGCGGAGAGGACCATTGCCGTGTCTTCGATTCCCGTCGCGGCGCAGGCGTATCGGATCGCGCCGAGGAAGGGGGTGAAGATGGCGTACACGATTCCGCCGGTTACCACATTGAATATGATGTGCACGAGCGCCGCTCGCTTTGCCTGGACCGAGGCGCCGATAGCGGCGATGACGGCCGTCGAGGTCTTGCCGATGCTCTGGCCTATCACCAGCGCGGCGCCCTGGTCGAGGGTGATGGCCGAGGAATGGAGCGCGGCGAGCGTGGTTACGAGCGCGGCGCTGGACGACTGCATGATGACCGTCATGGCCGCGCCGATCAGGATGAGCACCAGGCGGCCGAGGAGCGCCGTATCCGGAAAAGCGGCCACGTCGACCCTGGCGGCGAGGTGCTGCATGCCGCCCTGAAGGGTCGCTATCCCGACGAACAGCATGCCGAACCCCGCCATCACCATCCCCGACGACGCCTTCTTCCCCCGGGAGAGTAGCATGAGGAGCGCCCCTATGCCGACGAGCGGCATGGCGAGAAGCCCGATACTCAGCTTGAACCCCAGGAGCGAGACCAGCCAGCCCGTGGTCGTTGTGCCGAGGTTCGCGCCGAAGATGATGGCGATAACCTGGCTGAAGCTGATGAGCCCCGCCGAAACGAAACCGATGGTGGCGAGTATGGTGGCGCTCGAGGCCTGCACGAGCGAGGTGACCATGAAGCCCGAGGCGATTCCGGAGACCGTTCCGCCGGTGAAGCGGGTGAGCACGCGGCGGAGCGTGTCGCCGCCGAGCGACTTGAGCCCGTCGGTCATGAGGATCATGCCGATAAGGAAAATGCCGATGCCGCCGAGTATGGTCGCGATCATAAGTACCATATAGCACCGCTTCCGGGAAACGCCAAGTTTGCGGCCCGGTCGCGCGCCGTTTTTCCGGTATATGCATATACTATCGGCG
>JAGODA010000286.1 GCA_017998475.1 Spirochaetota bacterium
CCTGGGAATAGCGTACGGCGCCGAGCGCGCGGGGGCGCAGGCATCCACCGAGTCTCCGTTCGTCATGCGGTACCGCGACCGTTATTATCTCTCCTTCACCTACAACAACGGCTCGTTTTTCTGGCACCCGCTTCTGCTCACGCTGAAAATCTGGCCGGGAAGGGAGTCGTATAACGATACTCTCGTAATGCAGAGCCCGAATCCCTATTCATTCGGGGTATATCGCGGCCTGAAGCGGCCTTCCTCGCTCGTCGCGCGTCTTCGCGCCCACGCTCCGGAGTATGTCCAGGCCGAAGGGAGATGGTACATCACCTCGGCGGGATGGCCCTGGGTCGCGACCATCACCTCGGGAGAGGTGGCGGTAGCCGAAATCGAATGGGTGGTACAGCAGGAAAGATCCGCCGGTCCGCAATAATTCCCCCTGTCGTTTCATCCGCCCGGGTGGCGCGCGCTTTAACTTGACTTTGCCTCCCCGGTGTATTAGATTTTTAGTGGAAGCTGAAAAGCGATACGGTGTGCGGAGGTACACAATGTTTCGGCCAAAGAATATACTGGTAGCGACCGATTTTTCGAAGGATTCCGCGGCCGCACTCGAGGAGGGGGCCCAGCTGGCCGCCAGGTTCCATGCAAGGCTCCATCTGCTGCACGTGGCCGACGAGGTGCGACAGTGCGCGGCCGACTACTGCCTGACGAACGAGGAAATGGCCGCCGCAAGGGGGCGGATTGAAAAGGAGGCGCGGAGCAGGCTCGCCGCGGAGGCGAACAGGCTGAAAAAACGTCTGCGCGTTCCCGTTCGTACCGAGGTCCGTTTCGGTGACGCCTGCGCGGAGATCCTTAACGAGGAACGCGAGAAGAATATCGATCTCCTCGTCGCGGCCCGGCACGCACGGCACGGGTGGGGGAGCCGCCTGTTCGGGCATCTGTCCGAAAAACTGGCACGGGATTCCGTCTGCGACACCCTGCTGGTTCGGGCCGCCTCGTGAGTTCCCTCACGGGCGGGCCATTCCGATCTCCCATGGCCGGTTTTTGGGCCTGGCCGTGGGAGATCGGTGATTTATGGGTGTGCCGAATATATAATTGACGCATAAACGCGCCTTCCCATTATGTGCGCGTCCGGTGGGACCTGAAGCCGGGCGAATATAACAACCGGGCAGGTACTATGATGGACAGCGCAGTATTTGAACGCCTTGCCGCCACGCTCGATTCCCTTCCCAACGGCTTTCCCCGGTCACAGAGCGGGATAGAACTCCAGCTCCTGAGGAAAATTTTCTCTCCCGACGAGGCGGAACTGTTCTGCGATCTTCGTCTGGCCAGGGAAACCGTCGAAGAGATCGCGATTCGAACGGGCAGACCTCTCGAAGGCCTTGCCGAAAAACTCGACGCGATGTGGTGGAAGGGGCAGATCGAGCGCCACGGGAAGGACGGAGATATACGTTACAACCTTGTCCCCTGGATTCTCGGAATATACGAATACCAGCTCCGGTCCATGGACGAGGAGATGGCCCGCCTGCACGTGAAATATATCAAATCGGTGGGGCCGTACTTTCTGGCCAAAAAGCCTCAGATGATGCAGGTGGTGCCGGTCGAGCGCGAGGTTTCGCCGGCTAATCGGGCCCTCCCATTCGCACAGGTCTCGGCCATTCTGGAGAAAAGCCGCTCTTTCGCCGTGAACCAGTGCATATGCAAGAAGCAGATGCGCCTCATCGGCAAGGGGTGTGACAGGCCGCAGGAGGTCTGCATGGTCCTCTCGGAGACCGAGGGCTACTTCGATCACCATCCCATGGGCGGCCGCGTGATAAGCAGGGAGGAGGCGTACGACATCGTCCGCGTGGCGGAGGAGAACGCCCTTGTTCATATGACGGGGAATGTCCGCGACGGCCATGTCTTTCTCTGCAACTGCTGCGGTTGCTGCTGTCTTCAGCTCATCGCGGCGCGCTTCGGGGTAAAGGAGACCGTGAACTCGCATTACTACGCGGTGATCGATCAATCGCTCTGCACCGGCTGCGGCACATGTTCCGACAGTCGTTGCCAGGTGGCCGCCATCGAGCTTCTGGACGGCGCGCGGAAGGTTGTCAGGGATAAATGCATCGGTTGCGGCCTCTGCGCCTCGACCTGCCCTTCGGAGGCGATACGCATCGTTCGCAAGGACGATGCCGAGATCACGCCGCCGCCCGAGGACGATATGGACTGGTACCGGCGCAAGGCCGCCGAGCAGGGAATCGATATCTCCCGCTTTCTCTAGGGAGGCGCTTTTCCGCCGGCGTAACGCCTATTTTTTCAGCACCGCCAGTGTAAACAGCCCCTTCGCCGAGAGCGTCGCCTTGTCCTGGGTCATGGAGTAGATCTCCGATTCGACGACCGAAAACGAGCCGCTCGAGCGCAAGACCTGCGACCGGCAGCGCAGCCGGTCCCCGCCCGCCGCCCGAAGCAGATTTATCTTGTATTCCAGGGTCACGACATACTCGTCGGCGCCGATTATCGTGGATGCCGCGCCGGCGGAGCTGTGATCGGCGATCGTCGTGATCACCCCTGCGTGTACGTATCCGGTCTGCTGAAGGTGGTGCGAGGCCACCGCGAGCTCTGTTTCGCACCAGCCGGGCCCGCAGCCGGCGAGCCGTATGCCGACGAGTCCGATAAAAGGCGCGTCCCTGAAGCATGATTCGATACTGCTTCTGTAATCGTCGTTTTTTATCCGCATAAGGGCTCTCCGAACCGGGGATTGCAGGCGCGCGCGGCCGATAACCGGCCGGTATTCCAGAACGATATACGTCCCCGGCGATTAAATCAAATACAATACAGCCCGTCGTTCTTTCGGCCCGGTGGGCGAGGTGAGCAATCACTCGGCGAAGGCGGCCGGCCGCCGTATTTCGCATGTATTCCGTAAAACGTATTGCGTGCGACGAGCGGAAATTTTTCATTTTTCTGTCTGGACATTTATACGGGCATGTTGTAGAGTATCCCAATTGCGGGATTGTCGTGTGTTTCGTCGTTTATTCCGGTGTTATACGTATACGGTCGCGCGGGACCGCCGGTGGCGTGAGCGCGCGGAAGAGAGATACGGGGCTCCGGACGATAACGGCGAATCAGGCATTTTTCATAAGGTTGACATACAGGGATCCCTCCAGCCGCGTGTGCGGGGTTTTCTGTATGCGGGCATTATGAACGATGTACTATAGAAAAAAGGGCCTGCCGCTGTTTTATGCGAGGTTGTGCGGCGGTCCAATCTTTAAAATCAAAATTATTTACAAACACAAAGCCAGTGTGGAGGTTCCTATGAAGCCGGATTTGTCTAAAGAAGAATTGAAACTTTTCGGTTCGAAGACTCCGGACGATTTCATCGATCGATCGCTTAAAGTCGACATCCCCAGGGGCAGAAAGGCCTTTATCGCCCGGCTGTGGCTGCAGAAGACCGGCTATCAGTCCTCGGACATCGAGTACGCTCGAAACCGACACCCCTACTGGAAGGCGCGGAAAGGGGAAGGCGGCGCGGAGCGGGTGCTCGCGCGGCTGCACGAGCACGATTACAGCGGCGGCGAGAGCGTGGAATGGACGGAAAAACGCATCCAGAAGTTCATAGAGCTCAACGCGAAGGATAAAAACGGTAAATACATTACCCGGGACTGGGAGCTCGCAAAGCGCTTCAAGTGCAGCATCGCGACCATCCAGCATATGCGACGCAAGTACAACATGGCGACCAGGATCATCCTTGCGGGCAAGGGAAAGGTAACGGCGAAAAAGCTCCTCGAGTACCTCCAGATGGGAGAGGGGATGCTGCGCGAGATGACGCGCGCGCTGTAGTCCGTACGGGGGGTGTCAGTCCCCCCGCGCGATCCGACGGATGTGGTGCGATTCGTGGACGGTTGTCGGACGGTCCATGAGGGCCGTTTTTACCATCGCCCGGGCCACGTCCGAGGCTTCGATGGGCCGGTACTTCTCCAGCGGACCGGTCATGAGAGGCGCCATTACGCGCGCGAGACCCCCCGCGACCCCTTCCATAATCCGCTTTTCCTTCCGCTCTCCCAGAAGGAGCGATGGCCTGAAGATGTGCACCGCGCTGAAGCCGATTTCGAGCACGGCCGCCTCCACCTCGCCCTTTACCCGGTTATAAAAGACCGACGAACGCGGGTCGGCCCCCAGAGCGGTCACGATCAGGAACTGGCGCGCCCCGGCTGCGGCGCAGGCCCTTGCCACGTACATCGGGTAGGTAAAATCGACAGTGTAAAAGGCGTCCCGCGTTTTAGCTTTTTTTATTGTCGTTCCAAGGCAGCAGAAGACGTCGTCCGCGGCGGTGAGGTTTGTGAAAGTTTCCGGCGTGTCGAAATCGACACGGTGTTCGGACAGCTTCGCGTGGACGATACC
>JAGODA010000287.1 GCA_017998475.1 Spirochaetota bacterium
CTCAATACCGGTCTCCCCGTGGCCGTCCGGCGTCCAGCATCTGTCGGGAAGCGGCGCCCCGGCGCGGCCCGCACAGCGGTACCGGTACGCGTCGAAGAGGTCGGGCCGCTCGGCGGCGCAGTAGAGCGCGACGATAAGCTTCAAAATGGAACCGGCGGGCAGTTCCCTGTTGACAAACGCCGGGTGGCTCGCGCCAGCGATCGCGTCGGTTTCGGGATCGAACAGCACGTACGAAACCCCGGGCGGCGTGCCGTCAGCCTTTTCCACCGTGGGGCCGAAACGAACACCCGGATAGTAATGGGCCAGTATTTCGTAGCGGGAAAATCCGCGCCGCGCGAGCTCGACGGCCCCCCGCTGGCAGAGCCCCGCCCCGTGCCCGTTGCCGATTCCCGTAAAGACGAAGACGCTCTCTCCCTCCTCGCTCACGGTTTCGACGCGGTAGTCGTTGCTTTTCAGAAAATTCCACCCCTTGCGGCGGTTAACGCGCAGTCTGAAGTCCTCGGCGGGGAACGCGAGGAGTTCGCCGCCGGAGCGAAGGCTTACCCGTCGCGTATGGTCATCGATTCGGATCGACAGGCCGGACCGGGCCGGAGCGTTCCGGGCGGACAGGATGGATGCGAGTTCCGCGTCCCCTATGCGGGCGGTCCAGGCCTCGGCGCCGCAGAGAGCGGTGCCGGTCTCCACCAGGCGGTCGCGGACACCGGCGCAGGACGCTCCGGCGCGGCCGAAGACGCGCTCTCCCAGGGTGCGGCCGCCGCACGCGGCGTGGAAGTGCGCGCCGCACGGAAGAGAACGGGGATCGACACTCCATTCCGGTTTATCGCCGGCGGCGCCGGTCAATCCGCGGTAGACGACACAGTGGGCGAGGTCGCAGGCGTCGTACCCGTTGTGGGCGCGCCCCCGGCCGTCGAAGCGGGCCTCGATGAGGAGCGCGAGGGCGTACAGCGCCTCCTCCGCGTGAGCGGGCACGGGGCCGTATTCGGCGCGGGCCGCGTCGAGCGCGTAGCGCGAAAGGCTTTCGGTGATGATGAGCTCGAGATCCCCCGCGCCGGAGCGAATGGCGAGCGGCAGGGGATAGCGCCGCCGCTCGTTCCCGACCCGGACCTCGAACGAGCGGTCCGCGCCGGGCGTATCCATCACGAGCGAAAACCGTCCCTCGAAAACGCCCGCGTCGGTCGCGAGGCTCCATCCGCCGGATGAGGGCACGGGGGAGGCTTTCCGAACTGCCGCGCTCCCGCGGCCGCTCTCGTCCTCGAGGCGTGTTCCCTCCGGGAATATCAGGACAATCGGCGCGATTTCGCCCTCGCGCAGAAGGCGCAGCGGTTTCGAGAGGATGCCGACGCGGACGGTGCGGCCGGCGTCGGGCGAATGGGCGGATATGCCGGCCGGGGCGGTGTGCGCGGTCGCGGTGATGAGAAAAAACGCCGCGAGCGCGCGTATTCCGGTTTTTTTTATTGACATACGGACCTTCGGCCGGTATATTATGAGTGAGCACTCACTCATAATATACCGGGAGAGCGTACCTTCCCGGGGGTGGGGCGGAATTATAGAGATGGAGGTGCGTCATGCTTACTAAAATCGCGTTCGCCATGTTTTCGGTGCTGTACCAGATCATTATCATCCCCTACTACAAGACCAGGGGACTGGCCGTCGCCGCGGAGTGCCGCGCATAGGCGGCACTCCTATTTCTTCTCCACCGAGAAACGCGCGGGAACGGACCAGCCCTGTATGGACGGCTCGTACATGCACTCCATGCGGGAGGGCTTTACGAGGAAATTCCCCGGAAGCTCCGCGCGCATGATGTAGCCGATTTCGTACGTTTCCCCCTTCCGTATGCTCGTAAAGAAGAACACCATCCGGTTGTCCCGGCGCTCGATGTGCGCGTACGGCCTGTACTCGTCGTAGGCGTTGTTCATCACGACCTCGAAGCCGGCGGGAAGGTAGTCCTCCAGCACCAGGTACTCGAAATCGTCCTGAGCGCGGAAGCGCACCTTGACCAGTATCTCGTCGCCGACGCGGACGGGAGCTTTCGAGGAGATGGCCTGCGGCACCATGTACTCGTTGTTGTTGACGTCGCGCACCCGGGTGACCGCGTGGAAGCTCCGCGAAAGCCCTATGCCGTTTTCGAGGGCGCGGATGCCCCGCTCCTCGGAGCTGAACAGCGACATGAATCCCGAGCTCCTGAAATACAGGTTCCCCCGAAGCGTCACGTCGAAGCTCACTTCGGCTCCTGCGCTCCCCTCGGCCGAGAGCGCGTACGCCTTGCCGGCGCCCGCCGCGGAGAGCGGCACGCGCCGCGTGAGGGAGCTCGGGTTTTTCATCGCGCCGGTGTCGTAGTCGATTTTCGCGACCGGTTTTCCGTCGAGCGAGAAGGAGGCGCTGCCGCTCCCGGCGCCGTCGAAACCCGCGATCTCGAGGTGACGGCACGCGGCCAGTATCACCGTGGCCGTCTCCTTGGTCGAGTTCCAGCGGTCGTCCCGGCCGCGCCGCGAGAGGGAGGCGAGTATCCGCGCCGGAAGCGGCGAGCGGTCGCCCGCAAGGACGAGCGATTCGAGCACCTGCGCGGTGAGCTCCACGCTCCCGCCCTGCCAGCTCCACGCGTGCGAGGCCGGGGCCTCCCAGTATACGCCGCGCGCGTCGATCTTCTGCATGTTCCTGAGCGCGTCGATCGCGCGCGGCAGGGCCGCGTCGATGCGCTCCCTGTCCGGGCCCTGAAGATTCCGTATGGTCCGCCCGAGCGCGGCCGCGCGCACGAGGCAGGCAAGCGTGTAAGCGGTAGGTTTCTTTTCGCCCGACAGCTCCCTGAAGGCCGGATCGCTCCAGCGCCCGTGCAGGGCGTAGACGTACAGTAAATACGCCGAGGCGTCGCGGTCTTCGCCGGCGTTTTCGAGCATGCGGCCTACGGCCTCCAGACCGTTTTCCACGCGCTCGCGGTCGACCGCGTAACCGAGCCGTTTGGCCGTGTGGAGCGCGTAGAGCGCGTAGCCGGTGAGGAACTCGTTACCGCGGTCGCCGCTCCACCATCCCCAGGTGCCGTCGTCGTTCTGCGCGCGCTGCACGCGCTCGAGCCCCGCGGCCGCCGTTTCCTCGACCTTCAGCCCGGCGACGAGCCCTTCCATCCCCTTTTTCGAAAGGAGCGCCCTGAGCGCGAGCGCCGGCAGGAAGCGGTTGATGTTCTGCTCGACGCAGCCGAAGGGATACTCCGCGAGGTACTTCGCCGCCTTCACCATGCGGGCAACGGGTCCGGGGTGGAGCGAAATGACGATCTCCGTCGGGACGAAGTCGAAGTCGTCGGCCCGCGGCGGCTGGAGCGTGACGGTCCGGTTTTCGGCCATGTCGCCGGCGCCGTAGAGCGCGTAGGGTACGCCTCGGCTGTGCACCGGTATGGTGAGCGAAATCGCGTCGCGCGCCTCGGCGTCGGCCGTGGCCGTAAAGAGGAGCTTCATTCCGTCGCGGCCCTCGGGCGCCTTCACCGAATAATAGGCGCGCGCCGAGCCGAACGACGGAAGGCTGATGCGCACGGACTCGTCGGGCCGCACCGGCGCTTCGTCGGCCGTAAGCTCGGTTTTCACCTCGGACAGGCCGCGCGTCGTGTTGCTGTTGACGATTCCGACCAGGCCCACCGTGTCGCCCTCCGTCAGGAAACGGGGCCGGCCGACGCGCGCGATGAGATCCTGCGTAACGAGCATCTCCGCGGTGCGCTCGCCGACGCGCCCGGCCATGTCGTGCCCGCGGGCGGTCAGGCGCCAGGTCGTCAGGTTGTCGGGAAGGTCGAAGCTCACCTCGGCCCGCCCGTCGGCCCCCGTGCGTATGTCCGCCTTCCAGAACGCCGTGTCCTCGAACTTCTCGCGCACCTTCACCTTGCCCTCCTTCGCCGCACCGGCGAGCACGGTGATGGGATACGAGTAGTTGGTGAGCACCCAGTTGGAGATCTTCGCATAGAAGAAGTCGAGCATCTTCGGCGTGTGATCGTGCCGAATGGAGTAGATCGCCTCGTCGACCGCGCCGAGCGAGAGGTCCGCCCGAAGCGGCCTGCCGTTCTCGTCGTCGACTTTCAGCCGCACGGTCGCCTTTTCGCCCGGCAGATATTTTTCCTTCGCCGGGGTGATGCTGATCATTATGCGCGTGTCGGCGTCGGGAAGCGTCACGCCGGCCGTACCGGTGAAGAGGGCGCGGCTCCGCTGCATGGTGGCGGTGATGAAACAGTTGGGCGCGTATTCTTCCTTGATTGTCATCTTAACCGGCATGACGTTTCCGTTCATGCGCACCACCTTCTTCTCGTAGACGTCGCGGCCCTCCACGGTCAGGCACACCCAGGCGTCGGGAAAGCGGCTTTTCAACAGGCAGGTTATCTCGCC
>JAGODA010000288.1 GCA_017998475.1 Spirochaetota bacterium
CGGACAAGTTCCGCTGGGGCCCGGACAACTTCACCGTTACCGTCTGGGACATGGCCGAGTCGATGCGCATCGATCCCGCCATGATCATCGAACGTTATGAAGAGGGTGTCCGCGGAATTGTCCGGATCCGAGACACATTCCGCACCGGGACGGGCAGGCAGTATGGTCCGGACTTCATAGACAGGGGGCTTGCGATAGGGGAGCGGCTTGTCGCCCGCCTGAGGGAAAATATGGACGGATTTTCATGATGTTGATAAGCTGATGGTGCCGGTTTCCGCCGGCGAGAAATGGGTATATGGAAGACCTTACGGCAACAACCACCGACGAGCGGCAGGCGGGCAGGCGGCAGGGAAGCATTCTCATCGTCGACGACGAACACCTTGTGCGCAAGGCGCTGTCGCGCTACCTGGTCAAGATGGGATACACCATCGACACGGCGGAGGACGGCAACGTGGCGATAGCGAAGCTCGAGTCCGATCTCTACGACCTGGTCCTTACGGATCTCAAGATGCCGAACCTGGACGGCAGGGAGCTTTTGACGATGATGTCCGAAAAGTTCCCGGATATCCCCAAGATAGTGCTGACGGGTTTCGGCACCAACGACGACATCATCCTCGCGCTCAAAACAGGCGCCTACGATTTTCTCACCAAGCCCATCATGGATTTCGCGATTCTTTACCACGCAATCGAACGGGCGCTCGACCGCAAGCGGCTCAACGACGAGAAAAACCGCTATGTGGAGCAATTGCGACAGATCAACGATATCATAACCATGCTCAACCGGGGGAAGAAGACCGAGGAGATATTCATGATGCTGAACACCTCGCTCCGAAAGATCATCCCCTTCAACCGGCTCTCGCTCCTGATGATAGACGAGTCCACCGGGGAGGTCGTCACCAAGCTGGTGGAGTCCGACAGGGAGGTCGAGTACGCCGGCATGAGGAATTTCAACCTGAGCGATTCACTGCTCAAGGAGGTCGCGATGGGCAAGGAAGTGCTCCTCATCGGCGACCTCGGTGAATACCTGGCGGCGCATCCTCAGTCGAAGCGTACGGAGACCCTGCTCGAGGAAGGCTTGCGTTCGACGATGATGGTGCCCCTCATCATCAATAACGTCACCAGGGGGTTTCTTGTCTTCAATTCGGTCGAGCCGAGCGCTTTCAACAGCGAGCACAGTTTTTTCATACGATCCATCTCGGGCCAGATTTCGTTCAGTATCCAGCGCGCCGAGCTGCTCGACCAGCTCGAGCTGCACACGAAGAATCTCGAGCACCTCGTAAAGGCGCGCACGCATGAAATCCTCAAGACCCAGAAGACCACTATTTTCGCGCTCAGCAGGCTCGCCGAGGTGCGCGATCCCGAAACGGGAGAGCACCTGGAGCGCATCCGCAATTTCAGCGTCCTCATAGCGCAGATACTAAAATACTCCGGCAACGAGGTCGAGATCACCAACCAGTACCTGCGCGACCTCTACGATTCGTCCATTCTTCACGATATCGGAAAGGTCGGCATACCCGACGACATTTTATTGAAGCCGGGCCCCCTCACCCCGGTGGAGTACGAGATAATAAAGACCCATACCACAATCGGTTATACCGCGCTCAAGGAGGCGTCGCGGGACCTCGGCGAAAACTCCTTTCTCAATATGGCAATGGAGGTCACTCTCTACCATCACGAGCGCTACGACGGCGGCGGGTACCCGACGGGTCGCAAGGGGGTGGAGATCCCGCTGGCGGCGAGGATCGTAACGATATCCGACATCTACGACGCCCTTACCTCAAAAAGACCTTACAAGGAGGCCTTCTCGCACGACAAGAGCGTCAGGATTATGAAAGAGGAATCGTCCCGCTTCGACCCGATGCTTTTTAAAATATTTCTTGATAATGAGGGCGAGTTCAACCGTATTAGAAAGGAATTCAGCTGATAATGACGCGGCGGGTTTCCTGAAATGCGGCAGACAATGAACGTGCGTATAGGCGGGCCGATTACCCCGGTGGTGAAGAACCTTCTCATCATCAACGCCGGGGTATTCCTGTTCCAGCAGTTCGCCTCCATGCTCGCGCCCGGGATGATCGAGCACCTCTTCGGCCTCAACCACCAGGGCCTTGTCTACGAACTGCGCTTCTGGCAGATCGCGACCTATATGTTTCTTCACGGCGGCTGGCTGCATATTCTGTTCAACCTGCTCGGGCTCTGGATGTTCGCCGGCGATCTGGAAGCGCTGTGGGGAAGCAGGCTGTTTCTCCGCTATTACCTCTTCTGCGGCATAGGCGCTGGCGTATTTATCGCGGCGATGAACTACTTCGTGGTGCTGCGATACGGTCCTAATCCGTTCGCGCCCTACGCCCCGACGACCCTGGGCGCGTCGGGGGCCATTTACGGCATTCTGCTCGCCTACGGGCTTACCTGGCCGAACCGCGAAGTGCTGCTGTATTTTCTCATCCCCGTCAAGATGAAATACCTGGTGCTCTTCTTCGGCGTCGTCGAGTTCTTCGGTACGCTCACCAGCGTGAAGGGGGCGGGCGGAAACATCAGCCACATCGGCCACCTGGGTGGGCTTGTGTCGGGGCTGGTGTTCATTTTTATCCGTTCGAGGTCCGGGGCCACGAGGGGGAGGGCGGCGGCTCGGGGGACATCTCTCTGGTCCCGTTTCGCGAGGAAACGGCGACTGAAAAAGAAACAGAAGGAGATAAACGAGCGCATAGAAGCCAAGCGCATAATCGATGTCCTGCTCGAAAAGATCGCTCGGGAAGGAATGAGCTCGCTTTCCCCCGGCGAGCGCAAGCGACTGGACTGGGCGCGCCGCCATTACTACCCGGACGACCGGGAGACGATGCATTAAACGAGTTCGCGCCGTGTTTTCCCATCTCCCGCGCCGGGGTGCGCGGACGCCTGAATGCTGATGCGACATTTGTCCATTTCTGTTCATTTACAATACATTCCCGGAATTTATCATTGACAGGTGTGGTTCCGAATAACACCCTTTGAGGCATCGGCGGACGCCGGCGCGATACTGTGTCGCGCGGGCATAACGGACGCCGTGAGAATCGGCCGCGGACAATCGGACCGACGGCCGGGTTCTGAACTGACACTTTACACATTACGGGGACGGAACATGTACTGGAACAGCGAACTTGAGACCATCGACCGCGCCGGGCTGGAGAGGATACAGCTCGAACGTCTGAAAAAAGCGCTCTCCGCCGGCGCTTCGACCCCGTTCTATAAAAAGGTATTCGCGGAGAACGGTGTGGACCCGGCGAAAATCACCACGCTCGGCCATCTTAAAGACATTCCCTTTACGACGAAAAACGATCTGCGTGTGAGCTATCCGGACGGCATGGTGGCGGTCCCGAAGCGCTCCATCGTGCGTATGCACGCGTCTTCCGGCACCACTGGCAAGCCAACGGTCATCTTCTATACGATGAAGGACGTGGACGAATGGGCCCATCAGGTTGCCCGCGGGATGGTCGCCACCGGCACAACGCCGGACGACGTGTTCCAGAATATGATGGGCTACGGGCTCTTTACCGGCGGACTCGGCCTGCATTACGGCGCGGAGAAGCTCGGCTGCATGGTGATACCGATGTCCACGGGCAACACGCTCAAGCAGATCCAGTTTATCCAGGACTTCGGGAGCACGGTGATACATATCACGCCGAGCTACGCGCTCCATCTGGTCGAGGAAATCCGCGGCCATGGCGTCAACCCGCCGGACCTCGGCGTGAAAAAGGCGTATCTGGGCGCCGAGCCCTATTCCGAAGGAACGCGCGACAAGATACAGGAACAGTTCGGCATCGACGCCTACAACAGTTACGGCATGTCCGAGATGAACGGTCCCGGCGTGGCCTTCGAATGCGTGCACAAGAACGGCATGCACCTGTGGGAGGACTACTATATCGCCGAGATCATCGACCCCGAGACGGGGGAGAACCTCCCCGACGGGGAGGAGGGCGAGCTCGTACTCACACACATCAACCGCGAGGCCATGCCTGTTTTCCGCTACCGCACCCGCGACCTGACGCGCTTTATCCCCGAGCCCTGTCCCTGCGGTCGCACGCACAGGCGTATCGAACGTATCAAGGGGCGGACCGACGACATGATGATCGTCAGCGGCGTGAACGTGTTCCCGTCGCAGATAGAGACCGTCCTCATGAACATTCCCGAGGTGGGGAACAACTACCAGATCGTGCTCGAGCGGGAGAACAACCTGGACAGGATGCACATCAAGGCGGAGCTGTATTCCAAGATGTTTCACGGCGAAATAAAGGAGCTCGAGCGCTTGAAAAAGAGGATGGGCGAGGCCCTGCGGGCCATCATCACCATCAATCCGAAGATCGAGCTCCTCGAGCCGGGCTC
>JAGODA010000289.1 GCA_017998475.1 Spirochaetota bacterium
GTTCTATATACTGTACATGGTCTCTGCCCTTCTGTGGCAGATGCATGTTCAGGGGCACAGCCGGATGCTTTTCGGCACCCACCCGGGCGTCGATCTGTCGGTGCTCTGGGTGCTTATCGGATGCGTACAGCTGTGGGGCGGCGTGTTCAGCATCGACTTCCTCACACTCCGACGGCACCTGCCGCGGGTGTTCCTTGCGGTCGCGGCGCTAACCGCCGTGGGAGCGCTTACGATCGCCGCGGGGGTTCTGGGCCTGCATCGCGCGGCATTCGACCTGTCGCACCTCGGCGGTCTCGCGCTTCCGGTCGCCGTCATCATCGCGGCGGTGCTTCGCCTCAGGCAGGGCTACGGTCCGGCGCGCTTCTACGTGTTCGCCTGGTCCATGCTCTCCGCGGGCGGAATCGTATTCGCGCTGATGGGACTTCAAATCCTGCCGGTGAGCTTCTGGACCGTCAACGGCGTGTCGCTGGGGATGGCGGCCGAGTCGCTCCTCCTGTCGCTCGCGCTCGCCGACCGCATACGAACGCTGAAGGAAGAAAAAGAGTTTTTCGAGAAATCGCAGAAGCGCTACATGGAGCTCAGCGTCACCGACGAACTCACCGGCCTCTACAACCGCCGTTATCTGCAAAGCAAGCTGGAAAGCGAGTTGCAGCATTCCCTGCGGCTCGACCAGCCGCTCTCTCTGGTGATGCTGGACCTGGACGACTTCAAAGCAGTGAACGACCTTTACGGCCACGCTTTCGGTGACGTGGTGCTCGCGCGCCTGGCCGCGGTCATACGCGCCTCCTCGCGCGAGCTGGACGTGGCCTGCCGCTACGGAGGAGAGGAGTTCGCGCTCATTATGCCCGGCACCCACGGCGAGGACGCCGTTCACACGGCCGAGCGTGTCCGCGCGCGCTTCGCCGCGGAGGTCTTCACCGCGGAAAACGGAGAGGGTCTCAACGTGACCGTAAGCCTGGGCGTGTCCGAGCTCCGGAAAGACGACACTGCCGACACGCTCCTCGAGCGCGCCGACAGGGCCATGTACCGGGCGAAGAGGCTGGGGAAGAACAGGACGGAGATGTAGGGAATACTTCCGCCGGCGCCGCTCAATCGGGGAACTCTCCGAGGAAGGTCTCCAGCGGCTCGGGATGTCCCAGGTGATACCCCTGTGCCATGTCGACGCCCATGTTCCGTATATGGTCCAGGATGTGCCCGTTTTCGACGAACTCGGCGACCGTGAGCTTGTTCATCCTCCTGCACAGTCCCGCGATGCTCTCCACCATGACAAGGGCGTTCTCGTCGTGCGGCATGTTTTTGACCAGGCCCCCGTCGATCTTGATGATGTCGATCGGCAGGGCGAGAAGGTTGGCGTAGTTTGAAAAGCCCGAACCGAAATCGTCGACCGCTATCAGGCAGCCCTCGGCCCGCGCCATCTCGAAGAAAAGGACGATGTTGTCCACCTCCACCAGCTCGTCCTTTTCGATGACTTCGAGCACCAGGCGCCCCGGCCGGCCGCGCGTCCTCCGGCAGACTCCGACAATTTCATCCAGAAAGCCGGGCCTGGCTATATCCGCGTGTGATATGTTTATCGATACATCGGCCGGAAGCGCCATGAGCGCCTCTTCCGCGCCGCGCAGCACGGATCGCGTGAGCGCGTCGTAACAGCCGATGGACTCGGCGAGCGACAGATAGGGGTGGATGGAGCCATAGGAGCCGTCAAGATTCTTTATCCTCAGGAGGCACTCGTAGAAGCGGACATCTCCGCTCGAAATATCGTGGACCGGCTGTAAATACGTTCTGAAGGTGCCCTCCTCGCGGTTTCGCGAGAGTATATGAAATCGCTGGGCCGCGCTGATGACCGTGTTGCGCTCGAATTCGGGATCGAACAGGACGGTTACGGGACGATGGCTTCTTCGGCCGGATATAAGCGCCATGTCGGCCCGCGAGAGCGAGGCCGCGGTCTCTCCGGGACGGATGACGATGCCGCCGATTCTGTAGTTGAGATGTATCTCCATGCCTTCATGAAGCAACGGTTCTCCCTGTATGGACTCCCACAGGGACGCGAGTACGCCCTCAACGCGTTTCTCGTCGAAGCCGGATTCCGTCGTCTTCATGAGAATGCCGAACTCGTGATACATGAGCTTGTATGTCCTGTAGCCGTACTTTTTCTCGAACGCCCTGACCTTCCCCGCCGCGAAGGTTATTATGCTCTCTGAAAAAGGGAACCCGAAGAGCGTGGAGAGTTCCTTGAAATTGTCGATGCTGATGATCCCGAAGAGATAGCTCTCGTCGTCGCTCATGCTGTTCATGAGGGCTTCCTTGTTCGGCAACCCGGTGGCGGAGTCGAATATAAGGCGCCGTATAACACGTGAAACCTGTTTTTCGTGCTGGCGCTCTCCCGATTCGACCAGCAGCATGAGAAGAATGAAACCGGCGGCCCCCATGGCCACGTGCTCCCAGGGAACCATCGGATGCTGTCGCGGCAGCAGACCGACATACATGAGCCCCGCCGATAAAACCGCCAGGCACAGAAATATGATCGAGTACACCCGTCCCGTCCTGATCCCCTTCAACTCGTAGGCGAGCGGGACGAATCCCATCACGATGAAGATATAGGCGCCCCTGCTGCCCGGAAGGAAAACGGCGCAGAAAAAACCGACGACGGCGGCCAGCAGACTGATGGACGACATGAGGGAGATGTTCCCGCGCAGGTGAAGATAGAGCATCATTACGGACATCACGACAAGCGGTACGGTGTAATTCAGCAACAGATCATATTTCGACACCATAAGATCGGAAACCAAGAAGATGAGGGGGAATGACGCGCCCAGGGCGAAGGAGTACATGAGTATCGTATAATGGTAATGCTCATATTCGTTGGTCATCCGCCCGAACCAGACGGTGTTCCAGTAGGAGTAATCTTCCGGGATATTTCGCAGCAGTCTCTTCAGATACATGGCACCTTCCCTGGCCGAGCTGTTATCCGTATTCATAGAGTACGACAGAGAGGAGGAGGAGAAGAAGAAAAGGGCGGCGCGTTCGTCGGAGACGAACACCCGTGCGCGCTCATTGCGTCCGCATGTCGTAAGAAGGGGGAATTAATCAATTACGGCCAATCCGTTGGCTGTGATGTATACAATCCGCGCGGGAGCATGACACGGCTCGCATTAATTGCAACACATTTTCGCTGAGGTTCGGATAAAAATGCATCCACCGCGAGTTGAATCGCCGTTGAGGATTAATTCGAGCATCGCGACGGGCGTAACGCGCCGACTTAACCGTTATGCGTATCATGAATGACCCGCGCTCACGTGGAATCGTGAAGCCGATGACGCGCCAGCCCCGGGCGGCCGCCCCGATGGAACACACCGGAAAGAACCGCCCTTGAGTTCAGGATGAGCGTAAAATGAAAGGAAACAACGCGAGAGAAAACAACCTACCGAACCGCCTCGACCCGGTTGCGCCCCGTCTCCTTGGCCCGATAGAGCGAGGCGTCCGCCTTCTCGCGGAACGCGGCCAGGTCGGCCGCCGTGTCCGGAAACGCGCTCACGCCGATACTCGTGGTGACGGGCGGGAGTCCAGATGCGATATCGGAGAAGTCCGCGCCCTGCACGGCCGCGCGGATCTCGCCCGCGATCGAAAGCGCCCTGTCCAGGTCGGCCTCGGGAAGGAGAATGGAGAACTCGTCGCCTCCGTATCGCGCGATGATGCCGTGGCTGGAGATAACGCCGCGGATGATGCCCACCACGCGCACGATGACCGCGTCGGCCCTCTCGCGCCCCACCGCCGCGTTGATCTCGCGGAAGTTGTCCACGTCCATCATGAGGAAAGCCACGGGCTTGCCGTTGCTTTTTGATATCTCGAAGAAGTTCTCGAGGGCGTCCTCGAGAAATGGCCGGTTGTACACGCCGGTAAGCTCGTCGGTGATGACGCGCCGGCTGGCCCGCTCTCCCCACTGCACCACGTCGGCGAGAAACGAGCTGGACGCGCGCAGATTCCGTATGGTGAGGCCCAGGAGCCGTGCGATGAGCGAGACCGCGTCGGCCGGGAGCTCCTCCATGAGGGCCGAGAGCCGCTCCTCGCGAAGCACCAGGAGGCGGCAGGGCCCGGCGGCGCGATAGGTGTCGGAGGAGGGCCGGCCCGCGAAGAGCGAGACCTCGCCGAAGAAATCGCCCGGCAGGCAGTCCCCGTGCGAACGCTCGATACTCCCGGGAAGCGCGAGCACGCTCTCGACGCGCCCTTCGGCCACCACGAAGAGCTCGTCCACCCGGTCGTTCTGCGCGACAACGGTATCGCCCGTATTCACGGACCGCTCCTCGAAGTAGGGCGCGAGGCGCGCCAGAGCATCATCCCCGAAATCCCTGAAG
>JAGODA010000290.1 GCA_017998475.1 Spirochaetota bacterium
CTCCAGCATTACGGCCCGAAGCGCGGCACCTGCCTCGACAAAGAGGGCGCCGTCACTGTCCGCGCTTATCTCGAGCGCGATATCGGCGCTGGTGATATCGTCGATCACCCGGAAGGTCACGCGCGCCCTATCCCTTCACGTTGCCGAGGGGAATGAGCCGCGCCACGGGAGCGCAGAGCCCCGCGCCGACCGCCGCGCCCACCACCGCGTCGATGTCCTTGTACGCGCCGCCGGCCTCCTCCGCCAGGCCCGAAAACGAGGCCGTGCGGATATGTATGCCACGTTCGCCGAGCCCCCGCTGAAGATCGCGGCCGTTGAACATTTTCTTAGCCTGCGTACGCGACATGGTCCTTCCGCTGCCGTGAACCGTCGAAAAAAAACTCTGGCCCGCGGAAGCCGTACCCGCGCACAGGTAGGAACCCGACTCCATACTTCCCCCGACGATGACCGGCTGGCCGTACGCCCTGTAGCGATCGGGAATATCCCTCATGCCCGGACCGAAAGCGCGCGTTGCACCCTTGCGATGGACGAGGAGCTTATGCGTCTTCCCGTCGATCTCGTGGCTTTCGAGCTTGGCGGTATTGTGGCACACGTCATAGACCAGGCGCAGCCCGAGCTCGCGCGGGCTCTTTTTAAAATGCTCGGCGAAGACCTCGCGCACCCTGTGCATGATGAGCTGGCGGTTGAGAAACGCGATGTTGATGGCGCAGTTCATGGCGCCGAAATACGCCCTGCCCTCATCCGAGTACAGCGGCGCGCAGGCCAGCTCGCGATCGGGAAGATCGAGGCCGTAGCGCCGCTGTACCGAGAGGAAAAGACGCAGGTAGTCGGTCGCGATCTGGTGCCCGGTGGCCCGGCTGCCCGAGTGTATCATCACCACGATCTGGTCGTCGCGGTCGATCCCGAACGCCCGCGCCGTCTTCTCGTCGCGGACACCGGACCTTTTCGCGACCTGTATCTCGAGGAAATGATTGCCCGAACCGAGAGTGCCGGTCTGGTTTTTACCGCGCTCCCTGGCCTTCTGTGACACGGCGTCGGGGTCCGCGCCGTCGACACGGCCGTTTTCCTCGCAGTATTCCAGGTCCTCCGGCTCCCCGTAGCCGTTCCGCACGGCCCAGCCCGCTCCCTTCGTCATGGCATCGTCGAGCTTCGAGCCTTTAAGCACCAACTCCCCCGCGGCCCCCACGCCGGAGGGCACGCGGGCGAACAGCCGGTCGACAAGGGCCGGGATCTCACCCTTCACCTCGGGCAGGGTGAGCGATGTGGCCATCAGCCTGATGCCGCAGTTTATGTCGAAGCCTATGCCGCCGGGCGATATGACACCGCCCTCGTCCGGATCGACCGCCGCGACCCCGCCGATGGGGAAGCCGTATCCGGAGTGCCCGTCGGGCATGCAGAGCGCGTATTTCCTTATACCGGGGAGCATGGCGACGTTCGCGACCTGCTCGAACACCGCCTCATCCATCGACGCGACCAGCGCGTCGTCACCGTAGATCCGCGCCGGTACGCGCATCCCTTTCCGCGCCGAAGCGGGTATCTCGCAACAATACTCCGAAATCCTCCGCAGGTTTTCCCTTATCTTTGCCATGTGCATAGGTGGCCGCGGCGCCGCCCCCTTTACATCCTTATCCCGAGGTCGGCCCCGCAGGCCGCGCACCGGCCGTTGTCAAGAGCGGCTACTTTCGTCGAATATCCCCTGCGGTTGATGACTATCGCGCCGCACGACGGGCACACGGTATCGCTGCCGTTCGCCCCGCCGGGGATGTTGCCGCAGTAGACGAAGTCGAGCTTCCGGCGGGCCTCCTCGTAGACGTTCATGATGAACGCGATGTCGGTCGGCGGGGCGTCGTGGCGGTAGTTGGGATAATACCGCGAAACGTGCCATGGAATCGTTTTGTCGAGCGAGGCGATCCAGTCGATGATGTCGCGCATCTCCGCCATGTCATCGTTTATCCCGGTCACGACAAGCGTGGTGAGCTCCACGTGACAGGCGCCGCTGACGCGCGTTATGGTATCGAGCACGGGCTGAAGCCGTCCCTTCTGAAACTTCCTGTAGGTTTCGTCCCTGAACGTCTTCAGGTCGATGTTCATAGCGTCCACCAGACCGAGAAGCTCCTCGAGAGGGGCGGGATTGACGAATCCGTTGGTCACCATCACGTTCTTCAGCCCCGCGGCGCGGGCCTCTTTCGCGCAATCCATCACGTATTCGAACCAGACGATCGGCTCCGAATAGGTATAGGCGACGCCCACCGAGCCTTCGCGGGAGGCGCTTCGCACAACGGCCGCCGGCTCGTAAAACGAAGTCGACGCGGCCGTGTTCTGTGAGATGTTCCAGTTCTGGCAATAGGAGCACTTCATGTTACAGCCGACGGTGCCTATCGAGAGGATCTGTGTTCCGGGATGGAAATGATACAGCGGCTTCTTCTCGATGGGATCCATCGCGATCGAGCTCACGCGGCCGTAGATGTCCGAGTAGAGAGTTCCCCCGGAGTTCCCGCGAACATCGCAGATGCCGGTTTTGCCCTCCGCGATGGAGCAGTTGTGCGGGCACAGCACGCACTCCAGCCTGCCCTCGCGTCCCTTTCTGTAATGACGCGCTTCGGTGCGTTTCATGATCGTCACCTCCAGGGCGCGCAACGACGCGCCGTCTCCTTTAAAATCGAAAGGCGGCGAAACGCTGTCGCCGCCCCGGAACGCTGGAGATGACGGTTATTACGCGCTCTCCAGCTTCTGCTCGTCGTCCCTGCGGGCCGGAGCGGTCGATGGCTTCACCATCTCGCACTTCCCCTCGAACACCACGCCGTCGGCGATCTTGAGCTTGGAGGTCCGTATGTTGCCGTACAGCTTGCCGCTTGACTGGATTTCGAGCCTGTCGGCGGCCTCAATATTTCCATGGACGGTACCGTGGATGATGACCGTCCGCGCCTTAACGTTAGCCTTCACCACGGCCCCCTCGCCGACCACGAGAAAGCCCTCGGAAACTATCTCGCCCTCGAAATAGCCGTTGATCTGGAGGGATTTCTTGAACGAGAGGTCTCCATAGAACTCAGTGTCTTTCGCGAACACCGTGCCGATCATCCCGTTTTCGTAGACGGGGTTGGTGTTGACCTGGATGATCTTCTTTGTCATGCGCAGCCTTCTATTATTTTGTCGTCATCACGAAAACCCCGTCCCAGTCCGCCGGCGGCGGGTTTTCCCTGTATTTTCTCGACCTGTCCAGGTAGAGCGCCGCCGGACCGTCTTCGGGATCGATACGCAGAGCCAGCTCGAAGGCCTTTATGGCCTCGTCCCACTTGCGCTGCTTGTACGCGGCAAGCCCCGCGTTGTAATGGTTAAGGACTTCCTGTTTCTCCCTGGTAATCATGCGATCGCCCTCCGGGTACCCTGAACGAACTTCAGTCCGGCCGCGCGACCTGCGCCGCCGGACCGTATGATCGCAGTTTCAATAATTTCTTTCAACCAAAAATTTCGAAAGGTCGAGAATTATGTCCTTAAAGGGAGATGATGGAAACGCGTCCATCGCCTCGAGCAGACCGCGGTTGTAGTCCATGGCGACGCCGAGCGAGTATTCCACTCCTCCCGCGTCTCTGATTCTGCCCTTGACATACACCCAGCCATCGGCGGTCGGACTTTTTGAGAGTTCCACGAGACGCGCCCTCTCCGCGGCGTCTACCGTCTCCAGAAGATGCAGGAACGGCAGCGTCACCTTGCCCTCGAAGAAATCGTTTCCGCCGTCCTTGCCCGTAACGTCGCTGTCGTCCATCACGTCCAGCGCGTCGTCGACGATCTGAAAGGCGAACCCCAGATTGAGCCCGGCGTTGTAGAGTATATCGCTTTGCGCGTCGGAGAAGCCGCCCTTCACGCCGCCCATCTTCATGCAGGCGGCCATAAAGCGCGCCGTCTTCAATTCGATGATAGTAAAATAATGGCGTTTGTCGATTCGGTCTATGCCGGAATACTCGAGCTGGTAGAGTTCGCCCTTCACCATGTCGCCGGTAGCCGCCACGAGCACCGGAAACATGCTTCGCGCCCCCTCTCCCACGGCCACCTTGAGCGCGGTGGTGTACATGTAGTCGCCCACCAGCACCGCCACGCGGCTTCCCCACTTTCGGGAAACGGTCGGAACTCCGCGCCGGAGCAGGGACTGGTCGATGATGTCGTCGTGGATAAGGCTCGCGCAATGTACTATTTCGGCCGCCGCGGCCAGGTCCAGCGCTTCCTCGGAGGGTTCGGAACGCATACCCGCGCTGAGTATGACCAGCGAGGCGCGGATTTTTTTCCCGCCGCCATCAAAAAGATAGAGAGCGCTTTCATCGATGAGAGGAACGCCCGTTGAGAGC
>JAGODA010000291.1 GCA_017998475.1 Spirochaetota bacterium
GTAATAGTGAAATGAGATTTGGAATCGCCATCATGGCGTTCATGGCGTCGGCCAGGTCCCAGACCAGCGGAAGCGCCGCTACCGAACCGACCATTACGCCGAGCACCCACAGGTAGCGATACGGGCGTATGGCGCGTTTGCCCATCAGATACTCCACGGCACGTTCCCCGTAGTAGGACCATCCCAGGATGGTCGAGAACACGAAGGTGAGGAGGCCGACGGTCAACAGGACCGGGCCTATTATCGGTATCTTCGCGAACGCGGCCCTGGTGAGCGCGGCTCCGGTGAGGCCCCCGAGGTCTGACGGGTTGAGGATGATTTCGCTCACAAGAACAAGTCCTGTCAGGGCGCAGACGACGACCGTGTCCCAGAACGTGCCCGTGGCGGAAACGAGCGCCTGTTTGATCGGATTGCGGGTCTGGGCGGCGGCGGCCACGATGGGGGCGGAGCCCAGTCCCGATTCGTTGGAGAAGAGTCCTCGTGCGATGCCGTATCGAGCGGCCATCATGACGGTCGCCCCGGCGAAGCCGCCGCCGGCGGCCTGCGGTGTGAAAGCGGAAGTGACGATAAGCGAGACGGTTTCAGGAAGCACGCTGAAGTTGATAAAGAGAACAACGACGCACCCGATGATATAGAACAGCGCCATGAATGGTACAAGCTTTTCACAGACGCGCGCGATGGACTTGATGCCGCCGAGAATGACCACTCCTACGAGAAGACTGAGAATCGTGCCCGTGATCCACGGTGATACAGAGAAGGTTTCCTGCATCATCGCGGCGATGGAATTCGCCTGGACGGTGTTGCCGATGCCGAACGCCGCAATCGCTGTGAAAAGACAGAAAAGCAGCGCCAGCCAGCGGGCGTTCAGGCCGCGTTCGAGCGCGTACATGGGCCCTCCCAGCATGGTGCCGTCGGATGTCTTGACGCGGTATTTCACCGCGAGCACCGCTTCCGCGTATTTGGTCGATATGCCGAAAACGCCCGTCAGCCAGCACCACAGGACGGCGCCGGGCCCTCCGAGCGCGACCGCCGTGGCTACGCCGACGATGTTGCCGGTCCCGATTGTGGCGGCCAGTGCTGTCGCCAGCGCGCCGAAATGACTGACATCTCCGTGGCCGTCTGAATCGCTGGCGAAGGAGAGCCGTATCCCGAGGAGGGTATAGCGCTGGATCAGGCGCAGGCGGAGGGTGAGGTATATGTGAGTGCCGAAGAGAAGAACGAGCATCGGCGGCCCCCACAGGTAACCGTTTATCGATTTGATCAGTTCATGGAATTCCTGCATCGTGCCTCCGTGGTTTGAAAGGAATAGGATGGAGCCGGTCCCGTTCGTATAAAGATCGCTAAATCATGAATAAATCGGTGTACACGAGCTGTCTCGCTTCTGGCCCTGTATAGACGCGGGCGAAACTCATTTCACGGCGAAATATTAGGTTATTAACAGTATAAAATATATTATTTGTTCATATTGTATTTCAAAGCACAAAGCGCGGGTGTCAAGTAAATTATACACTTCGATAAGACCCGACTGTGTTTATCCAAAAGAACCCTCGTCCGAAGACGAGGGTAAAACTAATGGTAAAGAAGTGGACGACTCCCGCGGGATTAGATCGTTGCCGTTTCGGGAGTCGTCGTAAAAATGAGACCATCCGGATTATTCGAGCGGTATCCTCATCTTATAGAAAGACCTCCACACGAACACCAGTGCTATCAGAAACAGCGGAATGGAAATATACGGCGCGTAGTTCACCGTGTCGGTTTGCCGGGCGTGGACCGCCATTTCGATGGCGATCTCCGTGGCCAGGAGTCCGAACAGCGTCGAAAACTTGATGATCGGATTCAGGCTGACCGAAGTAGTGTCCTTGAACGGATCACCGACCGTATCTCCGATGACGGTGGCGGCGTGCAGGTCGGTGTTTTTCGCCTTCAGGTCGACTTCAACGACTTTCTTGGCGTTGTCCCATGCACCGCCCGTGTTGGCCATGTAGATCGCCTGGAAGAGCCCGAAACAGGCGATGGAGACCAGGTAGGCGACGAAGAAGTTCGGATTGAGGAGCGCGAAGGCCAGCGTAATGGACATAAGGGCGATGAAGATGTTCCACATGCCCTTCTGCGCGTACTGCGTGCATATCCGGACCACGGTCTTGGAGTCCTCTATATCGGCCTCGGTCTTGTCGAGATTAAGGTTTTTCTTGATGAATTCGACCGCGCGATACGCGCCAGTGGTTACCGCCTGCATTGAGGCCCCGCAGAACCAGTATATGACCGCGCCGCCACAGATGAGGCCCAAAAGGATCGGGGCGTCGGTGAGCTGCACCTGGAGCATGTTCTTGCTCTGAAGGAGCAGAATGATCGAGAAGATCATCGTGGTGGCACCGACTACCGCCGTACCGATAAGCACCGGTTTGGCCGTCGCCTTGAATGTGTTTCCCGCACCGTCGTTCGATTCCAGATAGAACTTGCCGGTCGCGAAGTCGGGTTCGAAGCCGAAGTCTTTCTTGATCTCGCCTTTGATGCCGGGTAAGTTCTCGATCTGGGAAAGCTCGAAAATGGACTGCGCGTTGTCGGTAACGGGACCATAGCTGTCAACGGCGATATTGACCGGCCCCATGCAGAGGAAACCGTAGGCGACAAGGCCGAAAGCGAAAATAGACGGATAATTTATAACCTCACTGGGTATGAAAAGGCTGACGAAATAGGCTCCGGCCATGAGACCGGCGATGAGCATGCCCTTGTAAAAGGCGCTGAAATTACCCGCGACAATGCCCGATAGGATGGTCAGAGAGGCCCCACCTTCCTTGGACGCGGTCACTATTTCCTGGACATGCTTCGATTTGGCGCTTGTAAAAACTTTTGTGAACTCGGGAATGAGCACCGCCGCGAGGGTTCCGCAGCTTATGATCAGCGCGAGCTGCCACCATACGTTCGGCATCGAAGTCATTGCGCCGTCAACGAGAACCTGGAGGTCGCTGATGAGAACGTAGCTGCCGGCGAATGAAACGGAGATGCACAGTATCGCAGCGATCCAGATCAGGCGCATGAGGGGCTCTTCGAAATCGAATTCCTTCTTTCCTCTGTACTTGGCGGAGGATATGGCCTGATTGATGAAATATGCGAGACCGGAGCAGAAATCCATAAGGAACCGCATCGCGAAAATCCATACGATGAGCTTGCCCTGGATGGCTTCCTTTACGCTCGACTCCGTACTGACCACCGCGAGGGTGATGAAGGAGATAAGCGCGACGCCTGTTACTCCGTAGGTCTCAAAACCGTCGGCGGTGGGGCCCACGCTGTCGCCGGCGTTGTCGCCGGTGCAGTCGGCTATGACGCCCGGGTTGCGGGGATCGTCCTCCTTGACCTTGAAGACGATTTTCATGAGGTCGGACCCGATGTCGGCTATTTTAGTGAAAATACCTCCGGCTATACGAAGGGCCGACGCGCCGAGCGATTCGCCTATGGCGAAGCCGAGGAAACAATAGCCGACGATGTTGCGCGGCACAAAAAGGAGTATGATAACCATCATCACCAGCTCGAGCGAGATGAGGAAAAGTCCCACGCTCATCCCGGCGCGGAGAGGAATGTTCACCACGTCCCAGGGCTTGCCCGCCAGTGACGCGAAGGCGGTTCTTGAATTGGCAAAGGTGTTGATTCGTATCCCGTACCACGCCACGGTATAGGATCCGCCCATACCGATGACCGAGAAGAGCAGGATCAGTCCGAGCGTGGGAATGGTCTCGCCCTTGAGCACCAGGAAGTAAAAGGCCATGGCGATGGCGATAAGGCCGAACAGCATAAGGAGGAACTTCCCCTGCTGGATAAGATAGGTCCGGCAGGTCTGGTAGATGATCTCGGCGACTTTAAGCGTCGATTCGTGCGCACGGATTTCCTTTATCTGGTGACGGAGGAAGAGGCTGATGCCGAGCGTTCCGGCTATGACCAGCGCTCCGTAAAAGAGCAGGTTCCACGGCGTGATTCCCCCGAGCATCGTGTAGGGGGCGCCGTTGTGCAGGTCGGGGATGGCGAGATCGGCCTCGCTGGCGACGGCCTGAAGCGCGGGAAGCAGTACCAGCGCCGCAAGGATCGACAATTTTTTAAGAATCTTTTTCATGGTAACCTCTGTTCTTTTTGGTTGCTCATTTTGCGGCAATGATTGTTCGACAGACGGATCTCTTACTCGATCACCTCGTTCAGCGATCCTCCGGATATATAGTATCCGCATGCCGGGGCAGCCGCCCCGCCCTGTTCCGGCGCCATGGCAAGATCGGCGTCGTGAATGGTTGGTTTTTGCACTGAATTGTAT
>JAGODA010000292.1 GCA_017998475.1 Spirochaetota bacterium
AGGTGCGAGAGCGCGATGGCTGGGTGTTCGCGCGGAAGGCCGATGCCTACCTCGCGCTTTTTTCACGCAACGGATACCGATGGCGGGAGGACGGGCCCGATGCCGGCAGCGAGATCATCGCCGACGGCGCGCGGAACATCTGGCTGTGCGAGCTCGGCAGCCGGAGAGAAAACGGATCCTTCGATCGCTTCGTCGACGCGATTGCGGGCAGCCCGCTCGCGTTCAAAGGTATGAGCGTTCGCTTCGAATCGCCCTCGCGCGGGCTGATCGAGTTCGGCTGGAAGGGCCCGCTTAAAAACAATGGAGGGGTCGTGAACCTGGCGGGCTATCCCCGCTATGACAATCCGTACTGCCGCGCGGATTTCCCGCCGGGTGAGATCGTCATACGTAGTGGCGCGCACTCCCTCAGGCTCGATTACCGGCGGGGCGTCCGCGAGACGAGCGGTCTTGTGTAGGGTCGACGAGGCGAATGTAAAAGGATTTCGGTCAATTTTAAATACAGCATGCCGCATGGGATTCCCGGGAGTCGAAACGGTTTGACCACCCTCCGGCGCCCGCCAGGCGGCGCGACCGTTTATACGGGAGGTACATGATATGACTGTTGATGACATTAAAAACAGGGCGGCGGGTAAAACGGTCGTCACGCTGGGAGAGATCATGCTCCGGCTTTCGCCGCCGGGGAGCGAGCGCTTTCTCCAGAGTCCGCGCTTCGAGGCGCGGTTCGGGGGAGGGGAGGCAAACGTCGCGGTGAGCCTTTCCATCCTGGGCCTTCCGGCCCGGTTCGTCACGGCGCTTCCGGACGACGAAATAGGCCGCGCGGCGGTTCGCGAGCTTCGCGGCCACGGCGTTGAGACCGGCTGTATCGCCCTGATTAAAAATTCGCGTATGGGGATCTATTACGCCGAGAAGGGCGCCAACCAGCGTCCTTCGGCGGTCATCTACGACCGCGAGCGTTCGGCCATAAACACGCTCGCGCCCGGAGAGGTGGACTGGGAACGGGCCTTCGCGGACGCCGGCTGGCTTCACATCACCGGCATCACCCCCGCGCTTTCGCGGAGCGCCGCGGACCTCGCGCTTCGCGCCGTCGACGAGGCCCGCCGGCGCGGCCTCGTCGTCTCCTGCGACCTCAATTACAGGGCCAGGCTCTGGAATTACGGCGTTCAGGCGCGCGAGCTCATGCCCGACATAGTTCGCCGGTGCGACGCGCTCATCGCCAACGAGGAGGACTGCCAGAAGGCGCTCGGCCTGGGCGGCTTCGAGGTGAAGGGGGGAGGGCTCGACGTCCGGCGCTACGAGGAGCTCGCGCGCGCGGCCGCGGCGGCCTACCCCTCGCTCGGACTGGTCGCGATCACCCTCCGGGAAAGCGTCTCGGCCGACACAAACGGCTGGAGCGCCTGCTGTTTGAGCGGCGCGGACTTTTTACTTTCATCGAAATACACGATAAGTGACATCGTCGACCGGGTAGGCGCGGGCGACAGCTTCGCGGCCGGGCTGATCTACGGTCTTCTGGCCCTCCCCTCCCCCGGGGAGGCGCTGGAATTCGCGGTCGCCGCATCGTGCCTCAAGCACTCTATAGAGGGCGATTTCAACCTGGCCACCGCGGCGGAGATCGCACGGCTCGCGCGCGGCGACTCGTCGGGGCGCATAAACAGGTAGAAATAAAAAGTCAAGAGCGGTCCGGATTTGTCCGAGAATTTAGACAGTATATTCCCGGGTGGTCCCGAATCGAATGACGAGAAAAACGAACCTCAGGAACGCGGCGATTCCCCTCGCCCTCGTACTCTTGGCGGGTATGGCGCTTGGCGGAGTCGTGAAGGCGGCCTTTCTCCTCGAGGAGGAGGCCCCGGCGCGCGTGGAGAAGGCCGAAAAGGCCCCTTCGCCAAAGCCGCGAAGCGAATTCCCGCCTCACATCGCCACCGGTATAAAGGCGCAGCCGCTCGCCGGCGTGCGCGGGGCGATACGGGTGAGCTGGGACGCCGATCCCACGGCGCCGGACGATTTCATCGTCGGCCGTTCGAGCGAAATCCCCGACACCGCCGAAAAGGCGCTCGCGGCGCGCTCCATCAAGATACTCCCGGCGGCGATGAACTCGAGCGTTATCGACAGCAATCTCCCGCCGGGCCGCTACTATTACGTGGTGCTCGCGCGCGAGAGGGTGATGTCCCGCGATGTGGAAATCTTTCCCGACGTCAATTACACTGTAAATCCGGTGGTCCTCGAAAGGGAGGAGCCCGCATCCTCCCGGCCCGTCCTCCCCGACCAGGTCACCCTCATCTACGCCCAGGTGATCAATAAGACCCAGGTGGCTCTCAGCTGGAAAGGGGTGTCCGGACAGGGCATCAGCTATACCGTGTACCGCGGCACGCAGCCGCTCTCCACGCCCGAGAGGATCAAAAGCGCCGAGCGGATAGCCGTCATCACCGACAGGCGCGAAACGCATACCGACCGCACCATTACCGCCACCGGCACCTACTTTTACGCCGTGACCGCCAGCGACATGGCGGGTAACGAGGACCTCCAGCTCATCCCGGACCAGAGCTATATGACCAGGGGCGTGTACGTGGCGTTCATTTCCGAGGCGACCGTCTCCGATCTCGCGGCCCGTCCGCATGGCGACGGAGCGATTCGGCTCACCTGGAAGGGGGTCGGTTCGGGCTCCGTCGAGTACCTCGTGTATCGCTACAACAGACCGATAACCGATGTTCAGCGGCTCGCACTGGCCACGCAGATCGGCGTGGTCCGGGCCGAGGAGAACGAATACACGGACGTCAACCCGGGCCCGGGCGCGCACTATTACGCCGTGCTCGTGCGCCTGCGGGATTCTTCCATTGACAACACGATCAAGCAGGGGCAGAACTGTACCATCGACCCGGTCTCGGCGCGGCAGAAGCCCGTCGCGCGTACGACTCCGCCCCGGAAGGTCGAACCCCCGCCGAAGAAGGAGACGGTGCGCAGGCCCCCCGTCGAAACAGGGACCGTGGACGCAATTTTAAAGGAAACCTTTTTCAGGGACAGATACGGCCTGGCGGTCAAACGGCTCGAGGGAGTCGTCCACTCCTCGAGCGACGAGGCGGAGGTCGCCAAGGCCCGTTTGTTCATCGGTCGTTCACTCGTGGAGACGCGGCGGTATCGCGAGGCGATCGACTATTTTCTGATGCCCGACGTCAGGAGGCATTTTCCCCGGGAGGCGGATTTCTGGAGGGAATACGCCATTTCGAGGACACGTTGAGCGCAGGGCGGCGATAACGCCCCGCCGGCCTCCCGGTCCGCGCTCGAAGGGATGGCGGCGCCATATACGAGGTGAGGAGATTCACTGATGAAACCCAAACTGATTGTCGGCATACTGCTCGTACTTCTTGGAGCGGGGGTTTTCGTATACAACGAAAGCTTCCTCCGGCCGGAGCGCGAGGCGCGCGAAATGATGGTCGAGGCCACAATGATCTACGAGCGGGGGGACAAGGAGTCCATCAACCAGGCCATCAACATCTTCACGAAGGTGATAGCGAAATATCCCTCCTCCCGCCTCATCCCCGAGGCGTATTACCTCATCGGACAGTGCTACGAACGCATAGGCCTCAATCGCCTCGCGTTTTTAAAGTACAGCTATCTCATCAAGAACAATCATCCCCATCTCTCCGCCGATCTGAGGAAGGAGGTGATGATTCGGCTCGCCCGGCTCAACGTGATCAGGCAGTACAACGAGGAGGGCATAAACCAGCTCTATGCCCTGCTCAACGCGAATTACAACAGGGATCTCCGCAGCCGCATCTACTCCGAGCTGGGCCACACCTACCTGCGCCTCGGCGAATACCAGCGTTCCAGGAGGATGTTCGACATCGCGCTCGCCGAGAACGGAACGAACGAGGAGGCGCTGGTCGGGAAGGCACGCGCCTTCAAACACCTGGGCATGGACGACGACGCCTACGACACCTATGAATATTTCCTGCGCTATTACGGCGCGGTAAGCCAGTACGCCTCGGATGTCCGCTCCGCGTACAGGGACCAGGCATACAGGAGCGGTCTGGCCGCGTTCAGGAAGGGGAGCTACGAAGGGGCGATCTCGTATTTCAACCGGGTGCTGAAGAATTTCCCGGACGACCGGCTCGCCGAAAACGCGATATACTGGATCGGGGAGAGCAATTTCGCCCAGCGCAGGTTCGATACCGCGATCATGTGGTTCAACCGGGCGCTCTCAAATTCACAGTATCACAAGGACGAGGACGCGCAGATAAAGAAGGGCTATGCCTACTTCCTCAGCAAGCGCTTCGACCTTGCCGCCC
>JAGODA010000293.1 GCA_017998475.1 Spirochaetota bacterium
ATGGCCGGAATGATCGCCAGCGTCAGCGGGAAGGAAAGCAGGAACCGCGTCCCCATTCCGGGCTCGGTCTCGATGCTTACATTGCCGTTAAGCTCGGAGACGATCTCCTTTACGACGTTCATGCCCCCGCCGCGGCCGGAGATATCGGTCACAACGTCAACGGTGGAAAAGCCGGGATGATATATGAAGTTGTACACTTCCTCGTTATCCATATTGGCGAGCATCTCGGGCGAGGCCAGACCCTTTTCGAGCACCTTTTTCTTGATCCTGCTGGCGTTGAGCCCGCGTCCGTCGTCGCTCACCTCGACGAATATCTGGTTGCCCGACTGGTAGGCGTTGAGAGCGACGGTCGCGACATCGGGCTTACCGAGCTTCCTGCGCTCCTCGGCGGTCTCCACCCCGTGGTCGATGGAGTTTCTGATCAGGTGCATCAGCGGTTCGCCTATCGCGTCGATCACCTTCTTGTCGAGCTCGGTCTCCTCGCCCTTTATCTGCAGCGTCACCAGCTTGCCGAACTCCTTCGCGAGATCACGCACCAGGCGATTGAAGCGCGAGAACACCTGCCCCACGGGCACCATCCTCGTCTTCATGATGCCGCCCTGGAGGTCTTTCGCGATACGCGACATCTGGTCCATTCGGTTCTTGAACTCGTTGGTGACGGATTTGTCGAAGTTCGCCTTCCGCATCTCCTCGTAAAGGCGATAGAAGCCCGAGTTGGCGATAACCAGTTCTCCCACGTTGTTGAGCAGCAGGTCGAGCTTGTCCACGGAGACTTTGACGATTTTTATCGCGGTGGTTTTTTTCTCGTCTTTTTTCCGTATGGTCTCTATCTTGTATTCCTCTTCCTCGTCCTCATCCGTTTCCTTGTCCGCCAGGTAGTCCGCCGCCGCTCCGCTTCCGCTCCTGGCCTCCTCGGCGAACAGGGTCTCCTTTTCATGGAACTTCAGCACCGTTTTGTCGTCTTTACGGCTCAGGCTGATCTTCTTCAAATCGATGCGCGTGACCTGATCCAGTTCACAGGCCCTGCGGACCTCTTCGACCGCCGCCGTGGTGAGGATCACCACCTTGAAGACGTCGGTCCGATTGCTCTCCTGGAGCGTCTCGAGTGAAGGGAGCATCACCACTATGGAAGCGATCTTCTCGAGATTTGCCTGCACCAGCTGGGCCTTTATCCATTTCATCTGGGCGGTCGGGTCGATGAAGACAATGACCTCACAGCATGACATACCGCCCTCGAGCCCCTCTTTCACCTGTCTCATCTGTGCGGCCGAAAGCGCGGTTTTCGGGACGTTTTCGGGCTCCCGGGCGGCCTTGGCGGGACGCGCGGCCGGCGGTGTCGACGTCCCCTCGCTTATTTCTTTTATCCGCTCTATAATTTCGGAGAGGTCCTGACCCGGGCTTTTCCCCGCTCCTACCGTGTCGATGACAGAGCTTATCACGTCGAAACAGCTGAAGAGTACATCGACGATGGTGGGAGAGACCTGCATGGTCCTGTCGCGTATTCCCTGCAGCAGGTTTTCCATTTTATGGGCCAGGTCGCTCAGGTCGTTCAGGCCGACGAAAGCGGCCGAACTTTTCAGCGAATGCGCCGCCCTGAAAATATTGTTGATGATATCGATATCATCGGGATTCTTTTCAAGCTCAAGAAGGTTCTGATTGAGCTCCTGAAGCTGTTCGTCCGCTTCTTCGAGGAAGATGTCCTGATATTCGCCCAAGGAAAACGCCATGGCCACACCCCGCGCATTATTGTAGAATCGTCCGCTCCCCCCCGGCGGCGCATGACCGCCCGGGCACCGCTCCGGCCAGTATTACATATACCCGTAGGCCGCTTTCTCCCCGTCGGAGCGCGAGAAGAGAATGTTGTCAAGATTGAGAATGACGATAAGTCGTCCCGAAACACGGCCGATGCCGTTGATGAACTCGTCGGAAATGCCTTCGATAAGGTCGGATGGCGGATCGATATTACGGCCGGGCATGCGAACAACCTGGTATACATTGTCGACCAGTAGTCCGACAAGCTTCTCGCCGGTTTCAACGACTATTACGCGCGTCAGGTCGGTGACGGTTCCCACCGGCAGGCCGAAACGGACTCGCACGTCGACAACCGGAATCACGGAGCCCCTGAGATTGATTACGCCCCTTATATAATCCGGTGTGTTCGGAAGCCTGGTGATTTCAGGCATCCGTATTATTTCATGCACCTGGAGAATATTGATTCCATACTCGACATCATCGAGCAGAAAACTCACGATCTGGACGATCTCGCTCTCCGCAACGGCCGTGTCTCCACCGTCACCGGCGGTCGCCGCCGTCACCCTGTTGACCATCTGAGTCAGCTCATTAATATTCATGTGCCACAACCGCCCGTCTGTGTTATATTCGGCTTGTTTCCCCTTCTATAATAAATCACGGTTTTCCGTTTTCAAGCTTTTTTTCCGCGCTCCGGCGCCCTGTAGCCCCGGTGACGGTACCATACGGCTGACCGGGCAGGCGTCTCCGTCCAGCGTACTCTGAGCCACCCTCTGGCTTCAGTCTATCACATTTCATACAATATACTGTATATTGATGAGAAACGGGTCCCCGGTTCCATCGGAGCCGAAGGCGGATCACGACGAAAAACCCGTTCTCAGCGCGTTTTCCACGCACGAGTGCCGGGGGATGACAAATAATATGCTTGAATAAATGGAGAGCTCCACGGGTGATTAAGGAAACCGGTCAGCGAGGTATGGAATAAAAAAGGACATGTACGCGGGAATTGACATCGGTTCGATAAGCGCCAAGATGGTTATCAGCGGCGAGGACGGTTCGATTCTTCACTCCGATTACCTGTATCACCGGGGCGAACCGGCCGGCACCGTCGGAAGACTTTGCCGGGCGGCCCGAAAAGCCGGGTTCTCTCGCTATCGTGCGCTGTGCGTTACCGGCTCGGGCCGGAATTATATCGGGGAGTGCCTGGACGCGGACCTGGTAAAAAACGAGATAACCGCCACCTGGGAGGCGGCGCGCGTACTCCTGCCCGAGGCCAATACCATAATCGAAATAGGCGGTCAGGACTCCAAACTCATATCCCTGGATAACGGCGAAATCTCCGATTTCAGACTCAATTCAGTGTGCGCGGCCGGCACGGGAGCCTTCATCGAACAGCAGTCTCACCGCCTGGGAGTCACCCCCCTGGAGCTTTCCAACCTCGCGATGAGGGCCGAAAGGCCCGCGCGGTTCACGGGGCGCTGCACGGTATTCGTCGAAACCGAGATGATCAACCTGCAGCAGCGGGGATGGGGGGTGGAATCTATCGCCGCCGGCCTCTTCGAGGCGGTTTGCGAAAATTATCTGAACGACCTCGGATCGGGCATCGGGATCGCCGGTCCCGTTCTGTTCTGCGGAGGGGTATCCGAAATGGAAGCCATGCGCCTCGCCTTCGCCAGACGACTGGAAATGGAGGTGATCGTTCCCTCCGCGAACAGAATAACTGCGGCCTACGGGGCCGCGCTCATCGCCTCACGCACCGGCCGTGCTCTCCCGGAGCGGGAACTACCGTCCGAGATCGCGCCCCCGAACCGGCCCTTGAGGACCTGCGTCGGGGGCGACTGCCTCACCTGCGGGCTCTGTTATGCGAAAAGAACTTCAGGGCTTAACGGCGGGCCCTTTCCAGGCTCCTGTTGAGCGAAACAAGGCGGCCGTTCTCAAGCCCCACGTACACCTCGTTGCCCGCCACACCCGCGGCCGTACTGATTCTTCCCGGAACCTGGTGCTTCCATTGTATTCCTCCGCCCACGGCGTCCATCGCGAAGAGCGTGTCGTTCGCGGAAACGTAGAGCACGCCGTCGCTCAGCACCATGGGGTTCCTGACCGCGCCGCCCAGCGCCTTTCGCGCAAGGACCGTTCCGTTGTCAAGATTGAGCCAGGTGACGGCCCCTTTCAGGCCGGCGACCACCATCCGGTTTTCCGCGACAATCGGGGCAGTGATGTACGTGTCCGCCAGATCCTTCTTCCAGATCTCGGTGCCCTTTTCCATCTCGAGGGCCGTAACCGATCCATAGTAGCTTACCGCGTACAGAGTACCCCTGTGATAGGCCAGCCTGAACTTGGCGCCGAGATCGACCGTCCACTGCTCGCGGCCGGATTGTGCGAGAAGCGAATAGAGTTTTCCGTCACTGGCCGATACCAGCAGTCGGTTATTCACCAGCATCGGCGTCTCGAAAACACCGGCGCCCGCGTTGAATTTCCAGTTGCGCTTGCCCTTCAGACTGTACGAGTATACGG
>JAGODA010000012.1 GCA_017998475.1 Spirochaetota bacterium
GGCGCCTGATGGGCTACGGTCGCGAGAACGGGCTTGTAAGCTCCGAACGTCACGGGAGAATGGCGGAAAAGTACCGCCGGGCAGACGAATTCGTGCGCGATCTGTCATCAAGGCTCATCACCGTGAGCGGACCGCTCAGGGAAAAGCTCGCAAGGTCCGGGACGGAGGGGACGTCCGTAGCGGGTAAAATGGCGGCGGGAAAGCTTCTGAGGCGGCCTGAGATACGAATGACCGATGTTCTCGAGGCGACGGGCATTGAGATAGACGAGGAGATGGCCGCGATCGCCGAAATGCAGATAAAGTACGAGGGATATATCGAGCGCGACCTGGAGAGAATCAGGAAGATGGAACGGATGGAGTCGCGAAAAATACCGGAATCACTCGACTATGCTTCCGTGCGGGGCCTTAAAAACGAGGCGCGGGAGAAACTGCAGAGGATACGGCCGGAGACGATCGGGCAGGCGTCGCGAATATCCGGTGTGGACCCATCGGATATATCGCTGGTGCTGGTGCGGCTGGAGGCGCTGTCGCGAGAGGCGCGAAAGGCGAGGCAGGGAGCTGATGACGATGAATAGCCGGAGGGAAACGGGTTGCGACGACGGCATGTTCCACGTGGAACAGCGTCTTGTACGCTCCTGGGCGCAGAGCGCCGGCGTAAGCCTCCCCGGGCCGGCTCCGGAGCTCATGGCGCGCTACGCGGCCATGGTGATTGAAGCGAACGAAAGGCACAACCTGACGGGCTGTTCGACGCTGTCCGAGGCCGTCCAGACGCTCGTGCTGGGAAGCCTCGAGCCGCTCACGCGGCTGGATGTTCCACGTGGAACACGATACGCGGACATCGGTTCGGGTTCGGGTGTTCCGGGCGTGCCGCTTGCCCTTGCGAGGCCGGAGGCATCGGGAGTGCTTGTTGAAGCTCAGGCGAAGAGAGCCGAGTTCATCGTTCGCGTAATAGAGGATCTCCGCATTCCTGATCTGACGGTCGAGTGCGGCAGGGTGGAGGATCTCGCCCGTACAGCGCGGCTGCGGGAATCGTTCGACGCGGTCTTCAGCCGGGCCTTCGGCCCCGTCTACGTTGTGCTCGAAATGGGGCTTCCTCTCCTGAAAGTGGGGGGATGGCTGTATATTTATTCAAAGCGGCGAGGTGGGGATTTGATTTGCGGGATTTCCGACCATGCGACGGAACTCGGAGGACGCGTGAGGCCGGATGGTCCGGGCATTGTGGTGGAGAAGGTCCGCGAGACCCCGGAGGCGTACCCGCGGCGCTACCCGGCGATAAAGAGGGAAGCGCAGCGCCTGGGGCGGGAATGGATTGATGAGACATAATATGATGAGGCTCGGTCCGGCGCCCGGACGGGTGGGGGAGTGATGGGGCTTCGATCGGTTCTGTGCGCGTTGCTTGTCGTGGCCGCCGGCGTGCTTCCGCCGGAGGAATTCGCCGTCCGCATTAAGAGCGATCCGTCGCTGGTGGCGCCGGGATTCGGAGCGGAGGGTGTGGTTCTGGGCGAACGAACCTCCTCGCTCCTTCGGGATCGCGGCAGGCCGGACCGCGTCGCGGCACCGGAATCGGCGCGGCATCTGTTCGGCGCTATCTTCGGACACGATACGGGCCCCCGGATCCGTTTCGACAGAATCTTCCACTACGCGTACGGGCGCTTTTCGGTATTCCTGCTCGGCGACGAAGTGGTGGCGGTCGCGGGCTATGACCGCGCGCGCGTCACGACGGACGCGGTGAATATGGCCGCCGGAGTGGAGTCCTTCATCTTCAATTACGGGAACTCCGGCCTTCAGCGACTGGCACGGCGCTCGAGCACCATGTACGTGTATCCGTACCTGGGCATTGCGGTGGCTGACGACGGAAACGACGATTCGATCGACCTGGTGCTGGTGTTTCCCGCTGTCATCGCCCGGCCGGCGCGCCCACTGCCTCGCTGATGTGCGCGGCCCCGGAGTCGCCGATGCCGTACATTCCGAACACCATATCCTCTATCGTCTCCCTGGCCCGCGTCCCCGCGGAAGTGTCCGGGGTGTCCATAACGGTACGTACAAGCGACCGGAGCCTTCTCCGGGTTGGGACGTCGGCGGCGCGGAGAGGCAGGCGTTCCAGGTTCCCCTTGAGCACTTTAACGGTAAAGAAGTTCTTCTCGTAATAATACTGCATGAGGCGCGAGTTGAGCAGGGCGAGAAGATATTCGGGTTCGAGTGACGGGTCCTCGGGTATGAGCGCGTTGACGTTGTTGAGAGAATAGCGTCCCTCGGTATCCATCGCGAATACCAGGCGTCGCCCTATGAACCGGTACAGGAGTTTTCGCGGGCTGAGATAAAGCTCCCGCGGCGCCACTTGCTGGAGGGCGGAGGGATCGTACTTGAAGTGGTGACCGCTGAAATCGATCCTGTACTGGGAGAGATCGCGGCCGATTATGATGGGATCGGGGGCGCTCCTTGACCGCGTGTTATGCAGGTGGCGGGGATTGTCGCCGGTGACCACGCCGAGAAAAAAGCGCGCCGCCCCCTTCAGGTAGCGGCACTCCTTTTCCTCGATGCGGGAAATGAGTTCCACGGCGCGACGGGTGTAGTGGATGTTGAAAATGTTCTGCGGCGTCGCCAGGTAATGGGCCTGCGGAATGAGCGTCGCGGTACCGGTTCCCTTCTCGACCGGTGAGGAGATGCGGACGATGTGGCGCTCGCGCGCGGCGGGCGAATCCTCGCGTGCGGCGATGAAGGAGACCGCCGGGGCGAACACGTCCCTGAAACGCTCGCCCCATGAGGCGATATCCAGTATCCTCATGTGCTCGAGAACGTGCCTCCGGGACTCGGAGTGGGCCCCAATGTTGAGATAGGCCTCGGGCAGGAGGAACGCCATCACCCCATCCGGAGCAAGAAGTGTCCGGGTCCGCTCGATAAAAAGAGTGAACGAGTTGATGCCGGAGCGGGCCGAGGCGAAGCGTTCGCGCGCAAGCCGACGCTCCCCGGCGCTGAGAGCGGAGCCCCATGGAGGATTTCCGATTACGGCATCGAGGTCGTTTCCCGGTGAGATTTTAATGGCGTTGTCTATGTTGAACAAATAATTATTTATGTATATATTGTGTATATCGGTTTCGTCGACTCCGCTTACCCTTGAGAGGTTCCATCTGCATATGGAAGCCGCGACGGGGTCTGAATCCATACCGTGAAGGCGGAAAAGTATCTCTTCAGGCGATTCCAAGGCCGCTGTGCGTTCAGTCTTCCTGCCGGAGATGTACGCATAGGAGGCGATGAGAAACTGGCCCGAACCGCAGGCGGGATCGAGTATCTTTCCAGGGGATGATTCCGGGATCGCGTCGAGGACACGAGAAACAATGTAGTCCACGATGTCGCGTGGAGTGAAGTAGCGGCCGTGTTTCTTGCGGGTCCCTCTGGCCTGCAGCTCCTGGTGCACATATCCGAGCAGGTCGCCGTCCCCGAGGATGTCCCACCTGTACAGGAGATCCTTGAGCTCGGCGAGCGCTCGAAGTCCTTCAGGCCCGAGTCCGTCCGGCGGGGTCGAATGGTCCATGAGATAGGAGAGCATCCCGTGCGAGGGGATTTTCTCCGCCGTGCCACGCGTGAGCGGGCCGCCCAGAATGGCGATGCGGTAGTCAACGTATGTGCCGTGACGCGCGAGGTAGTGTTTTTTATTCATGGATGCATGTAACCGTCGCCGGGAATTTGACTTGAAATATACCCACCGGTCTCAGCATCTATATCGTGCGTAAGCGGCCTAAAGATTTAGTAAAACACGGGAAACGGGTACTCCGGAAATGCACGAGCTTTCGATTATGGGCAACATCCTCGACATCGTTCTGGATTACGCCGGCCGCAGCGGCGCGCGTCGTGTAATGAAGATTAACCTTCAGGTGGGGGAGATCTCCGACCTAATTCCGGAATGGATGCAGACATATTTCGATTTCGTGAGCAAGGACACCATCGCCGAGAAGGCGGAGCTTTCGGTGGAAAAGGTGCCTGCCGTATTGCGCTGTACATCGTGCGGCGTGGAATTCGGTTTCACGAAGGAGGACTGGCGCTTCAGCTGTGCTTCCTGCGGTTCCGCGGAAATTACAATCGTCAGCGGCCGCGAGTTCAGGATCGTCAGTATAGAGGTCGAGTGAGGAGGCTGAGATGGTCCGGGTGGGAATAATCACGGTAAGCGACCGGTCGTCGCGGGGTGAGCGCGAGGACCTCTCCGGACCCGAGATTCGGGCCTGGGCCGTGCGGATGGGGCACGTTGTGGAGGTTGAAACGATAGTTCCCGACGAAAGGGATCGCATCAGTGAGGAGCTCGTCGCCTTGGCGGAGAGAGGCATCGACCTCATCCTGACCACCGGCGGAACCGGTTTCGCGCCTCGCGACGTGACACCCGAGGCGACGCTTTCGGTAATAGACAGACACGCGCCGGGATTCGCCGAAGCGATGAGGCAGCGATCGCTCGCCATCACCCCGCACGCCATGCTCTCCCGCGCGGTGGCGGGTATTCGTGGTTCCAGCCTGATCGTAAACCTGCCCGGAAGCCCGAAGGCCGTGCGAGAGAATCTCGAGGTTATCGAGAGAGCCATCCCGCATGCCGTGGAACTTCTGCGGGGAAGGGTGGGAGACTGCGGCACCGCGGAGCGCTGAAATCACGACCCGGGCGCATGAAAAAGCCTGCACCGATTCCACATCGCGACCGATAGTGTATACAGAGTATCAGACAGTGTATCGAATACGTACCGGAACCGTGCCATGACACTATCTCTCAAATACACGGCCTGCCGCGCGTTTCTCGTCGTCGCAGCGGCGTTCCTCGCCGTCCCCGCGTTCGCGGACCGGCATATAAAAGTCCTTTCCACCGATACATCGGGCTTTCCGACCGTTCTCCTGAAAGTGGCCGTATCGAACGGCGGGCGGGGAGCGCCGGTGGACCTCAGCGACGAGCACATACTCGTGTACGAAGACGGTTTCCGCGTCAATTATGTGAGCGTGAAACCCGCCGAAGCCGAGGACGCGGCGCGCTTCGTACTCGCCATCGATTCGAGCAGAAGTATAAAGGCCCCTGACCTCGAGCGAATTAAAAGGGCCGCGCGCGGGCTTATCGACGCCTCCGCGCCCTCCGACAGTTTCGCGGTTGTTCGCTTCAATGACGAGGTCAGAATCGCCTGCCCGCTCACCACCGCTCGTGAAAGGCTGGTTCGCTGCGTTGAGGGAATACGCGCCCACGGTTCCAGAACCATGTTGTATACGTCCGTTTACGATTCTATCGATCTGCTCGGGGCGGCCGGCGCCGGGCCGAAGGCCGTGATTGTTTTTACCGACGGGAAGGACGAGGGAAGCAGTCTGAAAAGCGGCGATGTGGTGTCGCTGGCGAAAGAGTACTCGGTGCCGGTGTACGTGGTGGCCGTGAAACCCGGCAGGGAGTCTCGCCGTCTCGAACGCCTTGCGCGGCTTACCGGCGGCAGTTATATCCGCTGCTGCGACGACGATGATATCAGCGCCCTGTACGAAGCGTTGAAGAGCGGGGGTACGAGCCGTTACGATGTGCGGTACCGTTCGATGGCGTCCGCCGACGGTGTGGCGCGCCCGATCGAGGTCCGCCTGCGTTACGATTCTCTCCGGGACCGGGACTCCCTGGATATTGTATATCCGCGGGGGGCGGTCGTTCCGGGCCTGGCAAACGTTTCACAGCTGCTTTTGGTGGCGCTCATTCTTATCATAGCAGTTCTGCTGGCGGGATGCGTCATCCTGCTCCTCAGGAAGGGAACCATCGCCATACGTCGGGCGGCTACCGAACCGGCCGGTTTCGCTCCCGCTTCGCGTACTCCGTATGTCGTCGGGGATTTTGAAGAGGCGCTCAGACGGGACGAGGATGCCCGGCGCCATCGCGACAGACTTATAACCCCGCAGGACCCGGAGTATATCTACGCCAAGGCCTGGCTGGTTCAGAAGGACGGACCCGAGGCTGGCAAGAAATTCCCGATGTACTGGGAAGAGATAACGATCGGCCGCGACGAGGAAAACGCCATCGTAATCAGGGACGACGCGATATCGTTGAAGCACGCGCGTATAAGGGAAATGAAGGGCGCGTATTATCTCTTCGATCTCGCTTCGGACAACGGCACTTACCTCAACGGAAGGAAACTCCTCAGGCCCCGTCCCCTCTACGACTGGGACGAGATACGGATGGGGCGCACCCTTTTCATCTTCCGCGGATCGAAGATTTCCTGAGCGCATTTATCCGGCCGGCCCGCATTTTTACTTGCCAATGTTTCATTAATTCACTCTCATACGATTCGTCGGACCGTGAGCCGAGCACTGTGAGCGCGGTCATGTGCCATGGGACCGGCCTTACTTGAAACGAAGCGCGGGGGATACAGATGCGGTATTGTGTAATAGGATCGGGGGGACGCGAACACGCGATCGCCTGGAGGCTCATGACCGACGGAAGCGCCGACGAGGTGTACGTACTGCCCGGCAACGGCGGTATCGACGAACGCTTCAGGGTGCGGATGAGTATAGACGACTTCGAGGGAATCGCACGCTTCTGTTCCGAGAAAAAAATAGATATGGTCGTCGTAGGTCCCGAGGTTCCGCTTTCCGCCGGTATTACCGATTATCTCGTCGATCGGGGAATACGGACCTTCGGGCCCTCGCGACAGGCGGCCCTGCTCGAGGGGAGCAAGCTCTTCGCCAAGCGCATCATGCGCGCCTACGGCGTTCCGACAGGCGATTATCGCGAATTCGTATCGCGCCAGGAGCTTCTCCGATACATCGATTCTGTACCCACGTTCCCCATGGTAATAAAGCTGGACGGACTGGCCGCGGGGAAGGGAGTCGGTATTCCCGAAAACCGGGGCGAGGCACGGGCATTCGTAGAGACGATGGTCCGTGATGGAATGAAGGTCTTCGTTGAGGAGTTTCTGGAGGGGGAGGAGGCCTCGGTACTCGGAATCTGCGACGGACGGACCGTACTCCCGCTGGTGGCTGCGCAGGACCACAAGCGCGCATTCGACGGTGACCGCGGTCCCAACACCGGTGGAATGGGCGCGTACGCTCCCGCGCCGGTGATGACGGTGGAGCGGCTCGAACGCGTCCGCCGCGAGGTGCTTGTGCCCACGGTGGAGGGCATGAGCAAAGAGGGAACGCCGTTCAAGGGGATTCTGTACGCGGGCGTTATCGTAAACGGCGACGACATCCGGGTGCTCGAGTTCAACGCCCGTTTCGGCGATCCCGAGACACAGGTCATTCTTCCGTTGCTTGAGAACAGACTGGGTGAGCTATTCAACGCGTCCGTGGACGGCACCCTCACCGGCCGCGACATACGCTTTTCGGGGAGGAGCGCGATCACCGTCGTGATGGCGTCTGGCGGGTATCCAGGCGAATATAAAAAAGGCAAACCGATCAGCGGGCTCGAGACGATGCCGGATGGGGCGATCGTGTTTCACGCCGGCACCGAAAGGCGTGACGATACCTGCTATACGGCGGGGGGAAGAGTACTTAATGTGACAGCTATGGGGAACAGTCTCGCCGGGGCGCGCGACCTGGCGTACGAGGCGGTCGAGAGAATCTCATTCGAGGGGGCGTTTTTCCGAAGGGATATCGGCCACAGGGCGCTTACATAGCTCCCTCAGAACGAAACGCTCCTTTCGGAAAAACGGATCCGGGTGTTCGCGCTGGAATTGCAGGTTGACTGCCCCGAGCATGGTGTTGAGAGCGTCGAGGCCCAGGATAAAGGGAGATTCGATGCGGCCCACGTCGTGAAAATTTCCGGGGCAGAAATCCACTGTGCCGTCAACATAGACCGGCAGGCCGTGGGTGCGACAGATTATGGGCCGCGCGTCGTAAACCGTGCAGAGCCCGTTTGACAGCAGCACGCACTCTCCGCGTTCGCCGGGGCCATCCGCCGCCAGGCGCCGAATGGCGTTCCGCTCGGCTGAACCGAGCGATGCCACATGCGAGAGCAGCACCCATGCCTCGATCGCGTTGACGGTTTCGAGCGTGCAGCAGGAATCGCACCCGGGCGAGCAGGCCATGGACCGTCCGTATTCGCGAAATACCCCGGCCGCAAACTCATCGACGCGGCGCAGGAGGGAGCGATAATGGTCGAGTGCGGTCATACTGACCAAATGTAGCCGGCGGTTCGTCGTTGTCAATTTTTCCTTCTGCAAGGAGAGCTTATATGAATTTTCGGGATCTTTCCTCGTGCGCGGTATTCGTGGTCGGGGTAATCGTATGCCGGCCCGTGGCCGCCCAGACGGTTACGAATTTTGATTACTTCGGCGCGGAACTGAGAAAGAAAGAGGCCGGATATGAGGAATACGCCAAACCCGACGGCACGATAATATACAAATACCCCGGACGGGAAAAGGCCGTTTTAAAGGACGGAACCGTCATCGAGCGATACCCGGACGGGAAAAGAGAGATCAAGGTTCCCGACGGCAGGAGCCTCGTGATCGAATTCGACGGAACGCGGCATTACCGCTCACCCGGCGGTACCGAGCGGACTATATCGCTCGATGGCAAAACCCCCTGGGGAGATCCAATCTCACCATCGGAAACCGTGATTTCACTCGGAGGGGCACGGGTAGTTCTCGTTTTCGATCCCATGATTTCGGACGACCATCTCGACGGGGCCGCGAAAAAATTTTTTGATGAACTGGCCGCCGTCCTCAGGGCCAAAATGACTTCGTTAAAGCCGGTGGAGGGATTCGAGGGACGCATCGTCGTATCCCAGTGCAGGTTCGCGCGAACGGGTCACTGCAGGAGGAAAAACGCGCAGGAGCTTGAGGCGCGTATCATCGCCGGCGGACGCGAGCGCGCTTCAATGAGCCTTCCTTATCCGTCCATGCTCAAGGATGATGAGAGGAGCGCCTTCGCCGGGCGCGTGGCGAAGGGACTCTTCGGGGATTGAGGGAGGACAATAAATAATTGACTAAGGTCCGCGTTCGGGGCAGAATCCTGGGAGCGGGCGGCCCTATTGCGCACCATCTGATACCCCGGGGTGATTGATGACCAGCAACAATCAGGAAGACGGACACGCGATAATTGAGGAATTGCGCGCCAGGCACCCCGAAAAGTTCACCACGATTGAGAGGGCGTTCTCCCATATTAAAAGCGGTACGCGCATCTTTATATCGACCGCGTGTGCCGTTCCGCGATATCTCGTTCGTTCTCTCGTTGAGCACGTCGGGGCCAATCCGGATTTTCTCCCGGAGGACGAGGCGCTCCGTACCTATACGCTCGGCGTATCACCCTATCTCGACGAGCGGTTGAAGCAGAATTTCCGGTACAACTCGTTCTTCATCGGGCACAGCATCCGCAAGCCGGTTAACGACGGTGAAGCGGATTATACACCGGCATTTTTCTCGGGACTCCCGCGGCTCTTCCGTCACAGGCTAATCGAAATAGACGTCGCGCTCATACAGACCTCGCTGCCCGATCCGAGCGGCATGTTGAGCCTCGGCGTGAGCATCGATGTAGTGAAGGCCGCCGTAGAGAACGCGTCGATCGTCATTGCGCAGGTAAATTCTTTCATGCCAAGGGTACACGGGGATACCTTCATCAGTGTGGACGAGGTCGATTTCCTGTTCCATCACGACGAGCCGCTTCTGGAGTACGATTCGGGAGAGCCGGACGAGGTTTCGGAGCGGATCGGTCGATTCGTCGCGAGAATCATCCGGGACGGCGATACCATTCAGGTGGGGTACGGCAGCCTGCCCAACGCGATCATGGCGAATCTTCACACGAAAAGAGACCTCGGGATACACACGGAGCTTTTATCGGACGGACTTGTGGACCTGATTAAAAGCGGCGCCATCAACAACTCCAGAAAGACGATCGACAGGGGTAAAACCGTAGCTACCTTCTGCATGGGAAAGAGGTCGACGTATGAATTCCTCCACGACAATCCGAGCATCTCTTTCCATACGGTTGAATACACGAACAATCCGCTCATTATAGCCGGGCTGCGGAACATCGCCGCTATTAATTCGGTTCTCCAGCTTGACCTTTCGGGGCAGGCCAGCGCTGAATCCCTCGGTACATACAATTACAGCGGAATCGGGGGCCAGGCCGATTTCATGCGCGGGGCCATGCTCGCACAGGGCGGACGAAGCATTCTTATGCTGAAATCGACCGCGCGCAAAGGCGAGGTCTCCCGTATCGTTCCCGTGCTCGACGCCGGGGCGGGCGTCACCCTCAATCGCGGCGATATACACTATATTGTCACCGAATACGGTATCGCCTATATAAACGGCAAGAACCTGCGCGAGCGCGCGCTGTCAATCATCGCCATCGCGCATCCCGATTTCAGGCCGTGGTTGCTGGAAGAGGCCGGGAAGCTCGGCGTAGTGGAAGATGGTCTGGTCGGCGTCCCCGGGGGAAAAGGGTGGTATCCGGCGCACCTCGAAACGCGCCGCACGACGCGTGGGGGCGACCGCCTGATCCTTCGCCCCGCGCGCGCCGCCGACGCGGAACAGGTGCGCATGTTCTTCGAGTCGTTTCAGGACCGGAGTGTGCGGGGGCGGATGGTGGGAAGTTCGGAAGAAGGGGATAGTGACGTCTGGCTGAACGGCCTCGATTATATGAATGAAACGGTAATTCTTGCCATGGAAGGCTCGCGACCTGGGGCGACTGTTCTGGGTATGGGGAAATACCGTGTTTTGGAGCACGATCATGGCGCGGAGGTTTTGCTCGCCGTGCGCGAAGAATACAGGAATCGCGGAATCGGCACCGAGATCATCCAGTATCTCGGCCTGCTGGCGAGAAAAGAGGGCCTGTTGTATATATCGGCGGAGGCCCTTATCGAAAACAAACCGGTGCTGCATCTCCTGGACAAGTGCGGCCTCGACACCGAGCGTAATCTGGGCGCCGGTGTATACGAACTGAAGGCATATTTCGGAAGGGAATAGAGAAATACGGCTCTTTCGTCTTGCCGCCCGCCGGTCGACGGTGTAAATTCTATTTGTGTTATTTTCTGAGCCGTGTGTAGTCTGTCCGCCGCGAGAGGTGGGGCCATGCTTCATTTGTCACAGATGTCCCCGGCGGCAAGGAGTGTGAGGCTGTGGTGGTCAAGGGGTGGCTGGCGGTCAGGATCGTGGTTATAACGACGGCTCTCGCGGGCGCGTCATTTCGTCCTTCTCCGGTACTCCTCGCGGACGTGCACGGTGATGGCCCTCAGGAGTATTCATACACTCAGAGTTTCATCAACATCAGGACTCCGAACGGCAAGCTGTACGCGTATGTCGTCCTCCTCTTCAACGAGAACCCCCACTTCGTTAACATGATCCAGGAGTACAGCATTTCCGTGGAGAAGATGCAGAAGGACGGATTTCATATCGCTGAATACCGGAATTATCTGAAGAACCTCCGTGAACCGGCAATCTACCGTATCGCCGAGCAGCTTCTCAACGTGAGCCTGCAGCCGAAAAAATACCCGGACCGAGTGCTGGATTCATTGAGAGAGGTCCTGGAAAAGCGCAACATCATCCTGAGATTTTCACGCGACAGAAGAGGAGGCGATGACGAGAGGATACTCCTCGACTATTGCATCTTCGGCGCGCGCAAGCCGCTTACCATCAGCCATCCGCTTTTCAATACCAGTGAACGCTTTTATAACATTATTCCATTCATATACTACGACGAATTTTCTACGAGCAACTCGACATTTTACTTTGATATGATCTACATCAATCCCGAAGAGGTACAGAACGATTATGTGATAGCCAGGCGCGTGCTCGCCGCTGAGAATGTCGATTCGATGTTTTTCGTCGGCGCGCGCGTAAGCGAAGATATAAAGTACTGCCTGGCGCGGGCCTTCGATAATTCTAAATCGATCCGGGGGGAGATCTGGAAGCTCTTCGAGATTCACGAGCTGACACACAAAATACTCAACAACAGCTTCAATTATTTCGACCAGGTGATGGGCGAAGAGCTGGCGCTGTCGAGCACGATTTACGCGAATCCCTACCTCGGACTGGCGGTGCTGTACGCATACCTTGATTACAACAGCACCAACCCGCACAGGATCGCGGCCATCAATTTTATACGATACGTGGCGGCCGAGACCGGACGAAAGGATATCGTCGAGAACGCATCCCTCATGAAAAATCTCTCCCAGGCCGAGATCCAGCGGCTGTCGCGCCTTCATTTTAATTCTCTGGTAAAGAACATCAGGTAATCGCCGGGAAAGGACCTTTCCCTGATCGCGTCGCTAGAAGTGCATACGAAGGGGCTTTTTAATTTTAAGACCCGCGGGGCCCGAGCCGGACTCGCCCGTGTATGGGTCCGGTATAAACTCCGCGATGATGGCGGGGATGTCCGCCTGGCCGGTGTAAAGGATCGATTCCATGCGTTCCCACGCAGCGACCGTGCGGTCGCGCGCGATCTTGAACAGGTCCTCGACCGATTCGTAGTGCAGCCCGGGGCTGCCGAGTGGATGAAACCACCGCTCGCGGTGAAGATTGAGTGCGTGTCGGTTCATGCGCCTGGGGTCGGGGTACCGTGTCACGTAGTCAGGGAAGAACCTGCGCCGAATCCTCATCCTGTCCATGAGTTTACGCACGGTGGCGCTTCCCGTACGCTTTATACCGTACGCGCCAGCGATCAGGTACGGGAGGAGGTCGATGAGGCCGCTTCGCCACTCGCCGTTCTCGTTGCGCGGCGACCGGGAGTTGCGAATCAGGCGCGATAATTCGGCGGGGCAGGAATCCGCGATCATTTCAATGATAAGATTCTTGATTCTCGTGTCGAGTACCCGTAGTCCACCGCGTATCCGTCGTACGGGTAACGAGTCCTCGAGGCTGTACTCGAATGCCTGGTTGTTGTAGTGATACTGGAAGAAGAGGTCCATGTTATACTGGAACAGCAGAACTTGCTCGCGGTAACGGTATATCTCCGAACGGCTGCCGTTATCGGGAAAACCGGCCCAGTAGTACACGAAGGGGTGGAAGACGGCGTCTCCTATAAGATGAGCGACGTACCCGTAGCTGTAGGCACGGCCGGTCGCCGCCCATTCGTTGTTGAAATCTTGGACCACAAGGGTTCGGCCGAGCAGGGAGGAAAGGCTTTCGGCGAGCAGCGGGGAGTGGAGGCGCATCGTGAGTTCGGTTCCGAAGAAATCCCTGCGTGACAGCGGAAGATAATCGAATACGTCGGGGCCGAGCGCTCCGAAAAATCCGGCCCTTCGCCGTTCGGGCGGGGCGAAAAGGGCCTGGATTGACCTGCTGTATGGTGACGGGTCTTTCGTCCTGTGGAGGGATGAAAGCGATTCGTGGAAAAGCCTGCTGTGGGTAATAATTCCGGGCATTCTATTCGTACGGGCTCCGCGAGCGAATATGGAACATCGTTTGCGGCGGTACGTCAAATAAAAAAAGCATGCCTTTGAAAGGCATGCTTGTCCGGATGATGTGAAAAGGCTCTAATTACTTGATTGGATGGCATCCCGCTCCCATGCACATGGAGTTTTTGTTTACCAGAGCGATCCCGTATCCTTTTTCTTTTTTTATCTTCGCGCTTGTATGGCAATAGGCGCAGTTGATCATCTTGCCGTCCTTTTTAAGGCCCTTGTGTTTTTTCTGAATCTCCGGATTGGCGAGAGCGACTGACGATACGCAAAACAACGCCAGCAGAACCATGTATCCGATCTTTTTCATTCCGCTGCTCCTCGTTATTAAAATGTGTGGTCTTGACTTCATCGGTGCGGAGTGTGTGGAATAAAACCGTCCCCGTCAATACATTTATTATATTCGACGCCGACTGATCACAACCAACGCCGCGAATACAGGGATTAATACATATCTTTAAGCGGTATCGTGAAGACCCTGATGCCGACGCCGGGAAACCTCTCCCTGAGGGCGCGGATCTCTTCGGCGAACGCCGTCTCCCGCTTCCTGTCGACCGCGGCCATTATACAGTTGTTGACCCCGGGCCAGATGTGAGTGCCGAGATGGGGCTCCCCTTCTCCTTCGCCGTGAACCCCGGAGAAGCGGGTATAGCCGCCCGCCGTCCTGCGGGCGATCTCGACCATTTCATCATCGACGGCGTTGCTGTAAACGATGAACAGCAGGTTCATTGAGTCACCTTTTCCCTGGAAAACGCTTTTTTATCCTGGCGGACATGTCTTCGAATACCGAGTACACCACAGGAACGAATATCAGTGTGAATATGAACGATGAGCTCAGCCCTCCCATCACGGTGCGTGCGAGGGGAGCAGAGAGCTCGGAGCCCTCGCCGTAGCCGAAGGACATCGGGATGAGCGCCAGAATTGTCGTGAACGTGGTCATGAGGATCGGGCGCAGCCTCTTGCCCCCTGCCTCGATGAGGGCATCTCGCGTTGACAGTCCGCGCGCCTTGAGGATATTCGTGTAGTCGACAAGGACTATGGAGTTATTGACCACGATACCCGAAAGCATGAGTATTCCCATGAACGACACGACATTGAAGGTGGTGCCGGTGAGGAAAAGGAACAGCATCACGCCGAAGATGAGGGTCGGCACGGAGAACATGATGACGAAAGGATAGGCGTACGATTCGAACTGCGCGGCCATGATGATGTAGATGAGCACGATGGCGAGCGCCAGCGCGAGAGCCAGGTCGCGAAAGGATTCCTGCATGTCTTTGTAGGCCCCGGCTATCTGAACGTAGAAGTTGCGGGGTTTCGGGAGGGTGTCAATTTTCACCTTGATGTCGCGTACGACGGAATTCAGATCGCGCCCCTCGGCCTTGCAGTTGATGAATACCACGCGTTCCTGTTTCTTGCGCTGGATTGTGGATGGTCCGCTCGAAGACCTGATGTCTATGATAGTGCCGAGCGGTACCGACGCGCCGACGGGTGTACGGACCATGAGTGAACGTATATCGTCGAGGTTCTTTCTGTCCTCTTCCCTGAGGCGGACGAAAATATCGTATTCCTTCCCTTCGTAGCGGTAAATTGAGGCCACCTTTCCGGCTACATTGTCCTTGATGAGATTCGCGATGTACGATGCGTTCAGGCCCATTTTTGAGGCTTTTTCGCGGTTGACCTCTATGAGGAGTTCGGGAAGGCCCTCCTCCCGGCTTATCTCGGCGTCTTTAAGGCCGGGTATCCCTGTAATGGCTTTCTGTATCTGAATGCTGTAGTCGCGGGCCTGGTCGAAATCGTAGCCGTATACCTCTATCGAGATCTGTGCCCCGCCTCCCAGCGAGAGTCCCTGGCTCTGCACCGCGAAATTGAAGGTGACACCGGGCACGTCGGCCATGGCCCTGCGGACGGACTCGCGGATATCGTGCTCGGAGCGGTCCCGTTTCGAAATCGGTACCAGTCGCATCTCGACTTTCGCCGTGTGGTCGGTGGTCTCTCCGAAAGCAGCGGCGAAGCCCTCGCCGTATCCGGCGCGTATGCTCACCACCCGGTACTCGCCCCGGTTTACGACTTTCTGTATCCGCTCCTCGACCATGCGCATTACATCCTCGGTGGTGTCGAGGTTTGTCCCGACCGGAAGTTTGGCGATGAAGGTTACCTGCTCCTGGTCCTGTTCGGGCATGAACTCCATGCCCGCGAGCGGGATGAGGGCGATACCGGCGACAACGGCGATGCCGGTGTACACCACGACACGTCGGCGATGGGCGAGCGCCCAGCGGATTACGTTCGAATAATAGGCCTCGATGCGCGTAAACCTGTCCTCGCTCCACGCGAAGACCGTGTTCAGAAAGGCGGTTCGTCCGGTGTGGCGTATGGTTATGGAGCGTATGAATCTCGAGGTCATCATCGGGATGAGGGTGAGGGCCACAAGGAGAGAGCAGAGCTGTGAGAAAGTGATAGTGAGCGCCATCTGCCGGAACAGCTGGCCGGCCAGCCCGGTCGTAAAGAAAAACGGGATGAATACACAGAGGTTGGTAAGCGTGGAGGCGGTAATCGCCATCGCCATCTCGTCGGCGCCCAGCTTTGCGGCCTCGGTGGGCCGCGCCCCTCTTTCCCTGAAGCGGAAGATGTTTTCCAGTATCACTATAGAGTTGTCGATGAGCATTCCGACGCCGATGGCGAGCCCCCCCATCGACATCATATTCAGGGAAATATCGAAAAAATACATCGCGATGAATGTCGCGACAATGGACACCGGGATTGACAGCCCGAGTATGAGGGCCGAGCGTATATTCCGCAGCATCACGAACACGACGAGGATGGCGATGAGCCCGCCCTGCCACGCGTTGTCGATCACATTCTTGATGGAGCGTTCGATATACTCTGCCTGGTTGAATATCGGGGTGACCTCCATTCCGCGGGGAAGGGACTTCCGTATCATCTCGAGCTGCTTCATGATGTTACGCGCAACAATAACCGTGTTCTTGTCTGACTGCTTGTTCATCCGGATTACGACGCCGTTTTCGCCGTTAAGGCGCACAATCTCCTTGCGCTCGGCCGGCGCCTCGTAGACGCGCGCGATGTCTTTCAGGTATACGGGCGTGTTGTTCTTGACGGCGATTACCACGTTGCGGATGTCGTCAAGCGACTCGAACTCGCCTTTCGTGCGCAGTGTGTATTTGCGGTGGGGCGATTTTATATCGCCGCCGGCCACGTTCATGTTTTCGAGCCCCACCATGGAGACGACGGTTTCGATGCCGAGGTCGTAGGCCTCCATGCGGTTCTTGACCAGCTCTACCCTGATCTCGCGCTTCTGTCCACCGACGACCGTAGCCGACGCGACGCCGTCTATCTGCTCGAGCAGGTTTTTCAGATTGTCCTCGGCGTATTCACGGAGGTAGCTCGGATCGCGGCTACCCGAAACGGACAACACCATGATCGGCATCATGGAGACGTCGAATTTAAGAACGATGGGGGTCTCGATGCCGTCTGGAAGGAACTTTTTCACGATATCCACGCGCTCCCGGATATCCGAAACGGCGAGCGACATGTCGGTCCCCCATATGAACTGGACGCGGATCATCGACATGCCTTCCTTGGAGGTCGAGGTGATGGTGTCGATATTGTTGATCCCGGCCAGCGATTCCTCGAGCGGCCGGGTAACGGTGCTTTCGATCTCCTTGGGTCCTACTCCCTTGTATTCTGTGATGACCGCGACGATGGGAAACTCGATATCGGGCAGCAGGTCGAGCGGCATCTTCGAATAGCCAACATATCCGAGTACGATGAGGGCGACGAAAACCATCATGGCCGTAATGGGCCGGTTGACCGAAAGTTCGGTTATCTTCATCGGTTGTCTCCGGATGTTTTCCGCTCGGCTTCGGGCGGCGGGTTTACATCCTCACGGTAGACCAGAAGCTCGTCGCCGTCGGACAGTGTTTCCTGGCCGAGCGTCACCACGATATCGCCGGGCCGCACGCCCGCTATGATTTCGGTGAGACGACCGACCGTTATCCCCGTCCTGATCGCGCGTTTACGCGCTCTGCCGTCTTCCACGACAAAGACACTTGTATCACCCGTAAGGTCCGTTATAACCGCGTCCACGAGTACCGCGGGTACGCCGGTTCTGGACCCCAGAACCAGCTCGATGGTTGCGAACATGCCGTGTTTAAGGAGCAGGCCCGGATTATCGAGCCTGATCCGCACCTCCTGGGTGCGGCTGAGCTGGTCGAGAACGGCGCTTTTCTTGTACACGCGTCCGCGGAAGACCCGTCCCGGGAACGTTTCCACGGAGATGAGCGCGGCCATACCCACGTCGACCCGGTTGATGTTCTCCTCCATGATGCGCACGACCGCTTCGACCGAGCTCATGTTGACGATCTGCGCCAGGGGAGTAGCGGTTGTGACGGTCATGCCGCGGTCCACCATGATTGTGCCGACGTGCCCGGTTATGGGGGACTCGACGACGGCAAGATTGTATTCCATACCCACGACATCCCGGTTGATCTTGAAAATAACCGCTCCCCTCCCGACGCGGTTGCCCTCCTTGATGAGAATCGACTCGATTTTGCCCGGGGCGGGGGGAAAGACAGTAACGACCTCGGTCCCGATGATATCGCCCGTCAGTTTGAGCGTGTTCCGCATATCGGCCCGAAGTGCGGCGGCGGCCTTCACGGGTATTTTTCTTGATTCCTCGGTAGTGCGGGAGGCGGCTATTCGATCGACAGCGAGTCGGACGATCCGGTATCCCGCGAGGAGGGCGATTATAACGAGGATGGCGGTGAGAATTCGTTTTGTACTTTTTTTCATCGTATCGTCTCCGCCGCGCGCTTCTCAGCGCACGGGAAAAAAATCTACCCCTATCGCGCGATTGAGCTCCGCGCGCGCGACCTGGAAGTCGTAGAGTGACTGTATGTAGAGCGTCCGCGCCGTAATGAGCTGGACGTTCGCCTCGATAAGCTTTGTGTTGTCGATTATGCCGTTTCTGAACTGCGTGATGGCCGCCTTCAGCCCCTCTTCGGCCGTTGCTACGTTGCCCTGCTGTGACGCGAGGGAAACATGGGCGGCCTTCAGCTTGAGGTACCCCCTCTGTATTTCGAGCGTGACGCCTTTGATGAATTCGTCCATCTGGTTCTCTGTCTGCCTGGCCGAACTTCGCGACTGTTTGCCTCTGGCGTGTGATGGGTCGAGCGGCGAAAGCGCGCCCCATCGGTAGGTCGCGCCGACGGTAATATTCCACGAGTTATTCCAGCCGGACGGCGCGAAGCTCTCGCGCACGCCGCTCATCATCTGGTAAAACTGGTACGTTATCGGATCGTACCCGGGTTCACCCGGCCCGGGCGGAGGCGTCGTTCCGGATGCCGAGCTTACTGACTTGGAGGACCCGTAGCTGCCGCTGACGAAAAGCGAGGGCCACAGGTAGATCGCCTCGGCCGCGGCGGCCGTGTCCTCCTTCATTTCCTTCGTTTTCCTTATCTGGATTATTTCTGGCCGGTGTTTAAGCGCCTCCCCGATCATGGCGACCAGGAATCTACGCTCACCGTCCGCATCGGACGGCAGGGAAGCGAAATCGGACTTGTCGATTTCCATCGCCGCGGAGTCGGGTTCGATCCTGACGAAGATGTCATTGCCTATCTGTATATTGAGGTCGGCCATGGCCGAGAGCGCGTCGTTACCGGCGTTGATGAGCTGGGTCTTCTCGTTCGAATAGGCGACCTGGGCGCGCAGATAGTCGAGGCGCGAGAATATTCCCTTATTGTATCCGATGGTGACGGTTTTGAGATTCTCCTCGAGCGCCTTCAGGGACTCCATCCTCATCGCCTCGGCCTCGCGCGCCATGAGCAGGCGGTAGTAGGATTGTATGGCGCGCACCACCGTTTCGCTCCTGACCTTGCGCACGTTGTTTTCGGCGATGATGTGGGCATTTCGTGAAGCCTGAAGGGTGTTGTAGAATACGCCGGGATTGACCGTTATCTGGCCGTTGATGTATTTGACGTCGTAGCGGCCCTGGATGTCCGCGTTGAAGCCGGCGTCTGCCCCCTGGCGCGTGTAGGAGACGTCTGTGGAGAGGGTCGGCCACAGCATCCCCCACGATTCCCGGACCTTGAGTCGGCTCTCCTCCACGGCCTCTATTGAAGTTTTGTAGGTATTATTATTTTCGATAGCCATGCGAACAACCTCGCGGAGGGGGAGCGTGTCCGCGGCCGCAGGCGGGGTTGCCGTTAAAACGGCGACGAGTATAGCCGCAAGAGATGCACCAGCAGATGTCATCGATAGAGCCCTCTATGGAAAATGGAGATGAACGCTACAAGGTCGTCATCGGGGACCGGTTTTTTTTCGAGCTGGTAGCTCTGGAAGATCCCGCCCAGCATGCTCAGAAAGAGGCGCGCCGCCTGGAGTGTCTCAATGCCCGGCGTCCTTTTGATTGGCCGGAGGACCTCGGCAATGAGCTGGATGTTCCGTCCGAAAAATTTATTACGTACGCGGATGAGACCTTCGTAGTTCTGAAAGATTTCGTCGACCGTCAGGTTGTAGAGATTATGGAAGTCCTGATGGAATTTGTTACTCTGGCGCGCATAGATGATGAGCTTTTCCTCGACGGTGCCCGCCGATGAGAGCAGGCCGCGTATGTTATCGAAGAAAAGAACCACTTCATGCTCTATGACGGCGATGAAGAGCTCCTGCTTGTTGCGGTAATAATAATACAGGGCGCTTTTAACCATGCCAAGCCTGTCGGCGATGTCCTCGAGCGTTGTTTTTTTATACCCGTGGCGCGCGAATGCCTCCTGGGCCGCCTGCAGGATTTCGTGTGTACGGGGCTTTCTGTCAGTGTCGCTTCCGGCCATCGCCGTGCTCCGTGTGTAGTGCATATGAATTCGTTTAGAATAGCACATTCGAACATATTAGCAGTTTCCTGAAAAACTCCAAGGGAGTTATAGAAATTAATTGCCAAAAGAGCCACGGTAAAATAAGGTCGAGGGATGAGAGGACAACAGGATAACAAACAGCCGGAACTGTAC
>JAGODA010000013.1 GCA_017998475.1 Spirochaetota bacterium
CATCGGGCAGAGCGGCGAGGCCACCACCGACATCCGCGCCAGAGTTGTGGTGATAGGGGGCGTAGTAAGGGGCAACATCTTCGCAACCGAGCGGGTAATCATGCTCGCAACCGGCCGTCTCTACGGTAATATCATTACTCCCAGCCTGGTAATGGAGGACGGTGTGATCTTCGACGGCAACTGTGTCATAAACAAGAGCCCCGACCATGCGACCGGGCCGCAGACCGGCACATCCGAACACTATGGCGAAACCGTATGATCGAAAAAACCTCGACCGACCTGAAAAAGGACGAGAAGCTCAGGATCAAATCGAAAAAGCGCTCAGGCCTTTCATCGTCCGGCCCCTCGAAGGCCTTCGATGCGAGTCTGCAGAACGCCCTGCATTTCGAATTTCACGACACGATCGAGGGACTTATGTCGGACCTGAGCGAACAGGAAAAGCGCTTCCTCGACCGCCAGACACCCTACGAGCTCAATCGGTACAAAGCCCTGGTGAAGGAAATACTGAAGACCATTCTCGAGGGATCGCTCAGGGTAACGCCGCTGAAGCGCCAGAGGCGCGACAGGGCGGATTTCGCCATAATTGAAGAGATAAATTCGAAGCTGCTGGCGATGTCCGAGGCCGTTACCCGTAACAACCGTGCGTTTGATCTGCTGAAGACTGTGGAGGAAATCAGGGGACTTCTTCTCGACCTGCAGTTCTGACTACCTGCGCACCCGTATCTTGCGTATTTTTCTCTTCTCGAGCTTGACCGCGCCTTCCGGGTTGTATTTGTTCTGCACTTCCTCGATGCTCTGGCTGACGAGCATCTTCACCACCTTTTCGGCCTTATTGAGCACGTCGATGAGTATGAGATTTTCCTCGTCGGTAAAGTCCTGAAGCAGGTAGCTCTCCATTGACGTACCCGCCGGGGGGCTGCCCACCCCAACCCGCACCTTGGCAAAACGATCAGATTTCAGCGCCCTGGTCATGGACTCGATGCCCGCGTGACGCATAGAGGACATCAGGTAATCCACACGAAGTTCTCCGATCGGAAGGTCGGTGTCCTCGACAACACATATGATGTCCCGCACGTTGATGCGCAGAAACGAAGCGATATAGAGGACCGACTCCCCGATCAGATTAACGAAGGTCTGCGGTTTCAGCAAAACGACTTCGGTGTCGCGTATCTTGCCCCGCCCTATAACAGACTTCTTCTTCTTGATCTTGACTTCAATGTTCTCGTTGTTCCCCAGGATATCAACAACCTTGAATCCGATATTCTGCCTGTTGTTGAAAAACTTCTCGCCGGGGTTTCCGAACCCAACTATCAATTTCAACGATATAACACTCCTGCCCTATGCTGGTCGAAGTCCTACTCCTCGGACTTCTCCTTGGTTTCGACCGCTTCCGCCGCAGCCGGCGCCTCTTCCGCGACCTCTTCCTTGGCGGCCTTGGGTACGAGCACCGTCACGACGACCCTTTCGGGATCAGCCAGGAAACGAAGGGACCCGGACACGGGAAGGTCCTTTACCAATATGGAGTGCCCGAGATCGAGATTTGTTACATCGATCTCGATCTTCTCCGGAAGGTCCGCCGGGAGCGCTTCGATCTGGAGCTCGCGCTCTATCACATCGAGCATGCCGCCCATGCGCTCTCCCTTCGATGTTCCGGTCGTGCTGACAGGCACCACCGTCTGAAGCTTCTCGCTGAGGTCCACTTTGTAGAAATCGAGATGCGTCACTTCGTCGGTTACCGGATTTACCTGATAATCCTTAACGATCACCTTCTGGTCCTTTTCGGCGGCCCCTCCCGAAACCTCAAGGTCGATGATAACGCTCTCCGAAATATTACCCTTGAACAGCTTGCCGAATTCCCTCGTGGGCACCTGTACGGCCTCGGATTTCCCGTGGGTATAGATAACTGCGGGAATAAAGCCGCTTCTTCTGAGCCGGCTGCACGCGTTCTTTCCGGTTTCCTTGCGTATCTGAGCCGTCAATTTGTGGGTCTTCATTGTTTTCAGTCCTCTCTGTTGATATCGTAATGGCCAGGCCTTTCCTGTCAGTATCAAACAAACAGCGAGCTCACCGACTCCCCGTTGTGGATGCGTCGGATCGCCTCTCCGAAAAGCGGGGCTATGGAAAGCACCGTCATATTCGGCAGTTTCTTCTCGGGCGACATGGGAATCGTGTTTGTTACCACGATCTCCTTGAAATCGGCGCTTCTCAGCTTCTCGGCGGCGTCGGCCGAAAGCACCGGGTGCGTCGCCACGCAGTAAATATCCCGTGCTCCGTCTTCCCGCAGGGCGCGCGCCGCGCCGGAAATGGAGCCGCCGGTATCGATCATGTCGTCCAGCAGTATGCAGTTCTTTCCTTTAACATCGCCGATAACATGCATTACCTTGCTTACGTTCGCCTCGGGGCGGCGCTTATCGATGATCGCAAGCCCGGCGTTCAACCTCTTGCCCAGGAACCGCGCCCTCTCTACACCGCCGGTATCGGGAGAAACGATGACCGCGTCCGAGATATTGAGCTTCTTGAGGTAGTCCACTATTATCGGGGTGGAGATGAGATTATCCACCGGAACATCGAAAAACCCCTGAATCTGCTCGGAGTGCAGTTCGACCGTAAGCACCCGCTTCACCCCGACGGCGTGAAGGATGTTCGCGACGACCTTCGCCGAGATCGGCACCCGGGGCTCAACCTTCCGGTCCTGCCGCGCGTACCCGAAATAGGGTATCACCGCGGTGATGCGCCTGGCGGACGCGCGGAAGGCCGCGTCGATCATCAGAAGTAGCTCCATCAGGTGGTCGTTGGCCGGGTTGCAGGTGGACTGCACGATAAAAAGGTCTATCTCCCTGATGTTCTCCCCTATCTTGACGGAGATCTCGTTGTCCTTGAATTTCTTGAGTTCGACCTCCGACAGGTTTATGTTCAGATACTTCGCGATCTCTTCCGCCAGAGGCCGGTTGGACGACCCCGATATAATTTTCATGGTTCTGTCAGCCTTCACGTTCCGTTATCGTTCCGCCGTCATACGCCCGAAGGCCTCTTCAAGCCGCCGCAGTTCTTCGGGTGTGTTCACTCCGCTTCCTTCAATCGCGTCTTCGAGCAGTATCGTTCTGACCTCTCCGCCCGTTGAACGTATATATCCGACAACGTCGGGGAGATAGTATTCCCCCTGCGCGTTATCGGTGGTTATCGTCTTCAAACCGTCGAAGAGGTCTCTGGCGTGGAACATATACGTTCCGGTGTTGACCTCCGCGATCCTCCGTTGCGCGTCGGTGGCATCCCGCTCCTCGACGATACGCTCGAGTCCGCCTTCCGAATCACGCACAAGCCTACCGTAACCGTGCGGGTCCCCGGGCACCATCCCCAGAACCACCCCCCGTACCCCGGCGAGCGAGGCTTCCGCCGCCATGGACGAAAATGTCGATGGGCGGATGAGAGGTACGTCTCCGCAGGCTATCAGAACCGGCCCCGTGTAAGTCCCGAGGGCGGACTCGGCCTGCATCACGGCGTGCCCCGTCCCCTTCTGTTCCCGCTGCCACACGCACCGCACGTCCGGGCCAAGAGCTCCGGCAACCTCATCTCCCCGGTATCCGATAACGGCGATGACCTCGTCGGCACCGGCGCGCCGCAACGAATCAACGACATGCGCGACAAGCGGCCTGCCGTGAAGAACATGAAGCACCTTCGGCAGGTCGGAGCCCATTCGCACTCCCTTGCCCGCCGCGAGAACTATTGCCTTGAATGAGCCGATTATGCTTCTCCTTTATAATTTCATGAGGCGCAATCTGAGGCGCTAGGATTCGAACCTAGGTATGCCGAGACCAAAACCCGGTGCCTTACCACTTGGCGACGCCTCAATGGTGAAACGGATGCATATATAATGGCGGCGAAAGTCGTATTCCCGGGTCAGCGGGTTAACCGATCCGCACCCGGCGAACGCTGACAACATTTTCACTGATGCGCCGTCCGGAATAATTTTATAAACAATATGATAGATAATACCCTAACGATTCCGCCCACCGGCGAAACCCGTGATAATCACCGACCGCGCGAGCCCTTTCAATTCTTCCTCCGCATGCCATGCCTCTTTCTCCCCGCGAAACAGACCGACTACCGCCGAACCCGAACCGGTCATGAACGCGCAGACAGCCCCGCCGCGTCGAAGACCGTCCCTTGCCTCCCGTATCGCCGGGTGCCTCTCGAATACCACGTCCTCGAAGTCGTTCCTTGCCATGCCGCACAGATCGTTGAGATTTCCCGTCCTCAATGCGGCACCTAATTTCTCGACCCTCGCGAGTAATATCGAATCATCGAAACGCGGCACGTCCCCTCTTCCGAGCATAGAATAAGCGGCACGGGTGTCCACATGGATGCCCATGTCCGCCACCAGCACCGTCCAGTCCGGAAGGACATCGAGCCGCTCGATTTTTTCCCCGATTCCCGTGCATATCGCCACGCCGCCGTTAAGGCAAAACGGCACATCGGCTCCGACCCCCAGCGCGACACGCGCGAGCGCATCGTGAGAAAGCCTGTTATATCGCGCGTTCATCAGGCGGAGGGCCGCCGCGGCGTCCGCGCTGCCCCCTCCCATGCCGGCTCCGGCCGGTATATTCTTCCGCAGGGAAAATACGTATTCACCGGTGATACCCGCTTCCCGGCAATAGGCGCGCACCGCCTTTGCTATCAGGTTCTCATCTCCGGGAATGCCATGCAGGATCTCGGGATAGGCGCCACCGTCCGGCACTATGGAGACGGAAACCGTTTCGCGAGGCCTTGTTTCCACGAGTTTTAAAAGATCAAAAACGCCAATCTCCGCCATCAGGCTGAGAATTTCATGATATCCGTCCTGTCTCTTATTAAGAACTTCGAGGTGCAGGTTGATCTTGGCAAATGCTTTGCTTTCCAAGGAATTACTGGGACCACGGAAAATTGCGTGGCAAAAGTAGTATAGGGCACTCTTTATGTCAAGCAATTAATTCTGTTTGACGTCCAGGGGGCCGTTCGCGTTGTATGGTTACCGTTTGAGAGGATACCGCATGCGCCAGTATGACTTCCACCCCCTTATACGGGGCGCGCGCCTCCTGGTGTTCGATTGTGACGGCGTGCTGTTCGATTCCTCGGAATCCAATATCGCTTTTTTTAATCACTGCCTTGAGCTGGCGGGCTACGGTCCTCTTGCGGACGGTCTGGCCGAAAAGGCCACGTACCTGTCCGTGGGACAGCTCCTGGTGGAGCTTTTTGCCGACACGGCGGAGCGCGAACGACTTTACGCGATAAGCCAGTCGGTACGGTTCGAGCTCTTTTTCGACGCCATGAGGCCGCTCTTCGATTTCGAATCGGTCCTTCCGCCGCTCGGCCATCGATACCACCTTGCAGTGGCATCCAATCGCTCCGCTTCGCTCGGCAGCGTGTTCGAGCGTTTTAACCTGAGTCGATATTTCAGTTTTCGGATATGCGCCCTCGATGCGCCGCCGAAACCCCATCCCGGAATGCTTTTGCGGTGCTGCGCGCACTTTGACGTTCCGCCCGCCGAAACCATGTTCCTCGGGGATTCGATAGCGGACAGCCTCGCCGCCACGGACGCCGGTACGGGTTTCGTAGGAATCGGCGACCGGGTTTCCGGGCCGACCATCGGCTCACCCGCGGAACTTCTGGTGTTCCACGAGTGAACGGCCCGGGCTGGCGGCCCCGTCAATAAGTGCTTGAAAATAAATCTCCCGCGAATACAATAGCGCGACGGTCGTTCAGAAAATACACGACAATCGCTGGTGGAACAGTGCTATATTTCAAGATAGTCTTCTGCGCATTCGGCATCATTACCGCGCTGTATGTCTTTTTCAACAACATCATCCGGCGTTTCGGCTTCGGGGTTAACCGCCTTTTCGCCGCCATCGCGCTGGCGACCGGATTAATGAACGCGACACTGCTCTACCAGCTGCTCTATCCGCAATCACCCGATCTTCTTTCAGCCTCGCGCGCCTATTTCGTGATGGTTTCGATCATAAACCAGCTCTTCTTCCATTACACTCAGATATTCCCCCGATGGGAAAAGCGCTCGCCCGGATGGTTCATTTTTATCTCGGCGCTGCCCGGAACGGCCCTGATCCCGTTCGTGTTATCATGGGACGGTATAATAGCGGGCGCGCGTTTCGACGGCATCGTGCGATACGAATTCGGGGAGTACTTCTGGGTGTATCTTGCGGTCTTCGCCTTCAACATACTCGGAACCTTTTTCACCAACCAGTACAAGACGCGCGTTCTCCAGAACGACTCGTTCCGCATACAGCTCTTCTACCGGAGCATAGGCGACCACGTCGGAGCGCTTTTGATCGTCATCACCTTTGTGGTCATGCTGTATTTCCTGGACATGCAGGAACACCACATGATGGGAATACCGCTGGCGTCCATCATCCTTCTCATTATCAACAATTACGCGATTTCCGACGACCGCCTGATCGACTTCAAGAAGTTCTACTCAAGGGCGGCGTACTGGGTGGTCGTGTTTTTCATGCTCGCTTTTCCCGCCATGCTGGTTCTGTACTATGGGACCGAACTCACCGTGGGCGGCCAGAAGATCCCCATCGCCGGGTTTACGATAATTCTCTTCATCTACTTCTTCGTTTCGTTCAGATTCGTCGCGCCCCGGCTCGCGATGCTCTTCCGCAGAAGGTACCTCGGTTTCGAGCGCAACGTGGACGAATTCTTCCAGGGCATCACGACTCTTTCCGACCTGAAGGAGCAGGCCGGTTTCTGGGACAGCTTTTTCAATAACACGATAGACGCGCTTGGCCCGCGCTTCGGAATAGGCACCGCCTCGCTTTACCTGTACCGCGAGGACGATCGCGCATACCGGTTCAATTACGGTTTTGGCGAGGGGATAGATATCCGCTCCATTGAGGAAAACCACGATCTCGCGGCCTGCCTGAAAAGCTTCCAGGGTCTGCTGGAACAGTCGATGCTTTTCACCGACTATAGCCTCGGGAACTACAGGGACAGGCTGCTCCCGTTCTACCGTGAACACAGCATCCGCGTGGCCCTGCCGTTCTTCAACCACGAAAGGCGGCTTATCGCCATCCTTCTCCTGGGCGAACTGGCAAACGGCAGGCCATATCCCGTCGACCTTATCTCCGCGCTCGATCTCTATCGTATCCACTTCGAGGTGACGCTGGCCAACTCGATCTATCTTGACGAGATCAAGGCAACGCAGGTCTCAGAACACGATCGAATGCTCGTCGGTAACGTCAAGAAAAAGATCATCCCGCGCAAGATGAAACAGATCGAGGGGATACGCATCAGCTCCTTCTACCTCAATAATTCCGAATACGGCGGGGATTATTTCGATTCGGTGATCGTTCGCCCCGACCGACTCGGGATATTCATCGCGGACACCGCCGATGCCGGAGTGGATTCGATCGTTCTCGCGCTGGAGCTTTTCACCGTCCTGCACACTCAGCCGGCGACATACGAAAGCCCCGAAAAACTCCTGAATATAATGAACTGGGTGATCGCCTCTTCGCGCTTTTCAGATCATTACACCCCGGCATTCTATGCCATTTACTCCGCCGCGACACGGACCCTGTCGTATTCCAATGCCGCGATGAGGCCTCTCATACTGTACGACGCCGCGCGCGAATCCTTCACCGATCTCGATACGAAGGGAATTCCCGTCGGGATCGACAAGAATTTCACCTACGAATCGCGCACCGTTCCCATCATGCCGGGGAGCATCGGCATACTTCACTCCGACGGGCTTGAATCGGCCCTCAACACCTCGGGGGCGGCCTACACCACCGGCAGGGTGAAGGACATCATACGTCTCAATCGCAACGACACCCCCGCCATGCTCGTACGCAAGATTTATGACGATTTCAGGAATTTTACCAAAGGGAGCGTTCTCGCCACCGATGTCAGCCTGATCATCTTCCGTTGTGATTGAGTGAAGGCCCGCGCACGCCATGAATCCACGGGAAACATCAAAGCGCCTTGTTGAAGCCCTCTCCCGGTACGGGAACATTCTCATTCTCATCAAGGGTTCGCCCGACCCCGATGTGATCGCGTCGTCTTTCGCCCTCAAGGCCGTCTGCGATCATTTGAAAATCAGATCATCGATGGTCGCGCTCTCCGAAATATCGCATCCTCAGAACAGGGCGATCGTGAAAACTCTCGACATCCCCCTTGTAATAGAGAAGGCCCCGCCGTCACCGCACGGCTTCGACGCGTACGCGGTGCTCGACTTCCAGTCCGCTTACACCAGGGGACTCTCGGAGAAGCTGCCGTGCGCGGTCCATATCGATCACCACGCCGAGACGGACGATGACGCGAACGCCGACTTCCGGCTGGTCTCCGACAGGGCCGGCGCGGCGAGCACCTATATGGCGCTCATCCTCCGCGAGCTCGACCTTCCGCCCCCCGGTCCCGTGCGCATGGCCGTTTCAACGGCGCTTATGCTCGGTATCCAGACCGACACGGACAACCTGCGCCACGCGACAAGGCTCGATTACGAGGCGCTCCAGTACCTGAGCGGGAAGGCGGACGAACGGATCATCCAGAAGGTATACAGTGTTCCGCTTTCGGAGGACGCGCTGAGGATGATCGGCGCCGCGATGTCCGATCACGAGCTCTACCGCGACTGGTTTCTTGCCGGCCTTTCTTTCATCGCCGAAACGCAGAGGGACAGTATCGCGATTGTGGCGGACTTTCTTCTGGAGAGCGGGGTGGCCGAAACCGTAGTCGTGTTCGCTATAATCGAGAAGAAACGACAGGGAGGGCTGTCACTCGATGTCTCGTTCCGAACCTCGAATCCCGATCTCGACCTGAACGCGCTTATAAAGAGCATAACCCCCGATGGCGGGGGGCGGGCGTACAAGGGCGCCTATCAGGTAAGCCTGGACTACTTCGCCGCCTTCCCCGACAGGGAAGCGCTGTGGACAATTGTCCGCGTCACGACGATCGAGAGGCTGAAGGCGGCCCGCGATAATGTCCGATTCACCGAGATCAGGGGCTTTTACCGCCGCATTCGCGGCAGAATCGAGAACCTGTTCGGAGGCTAGAACACCAGCGTAAAGTTGAGCCCGAACTGGTACGACAGTATTTCGCGGGCCACTCCCTCCGTTTCCCTGTTCCGATAGCGCTCGAGCGCCCACCTGGCCGTCAACCCTCCCTGAACGTTCCTGTGAAGATCGAGCGTCAGCCTGGCCGTAACGAGATGCTGATCGTATGGCTCCGGTGAGACCGTACGCGTATAGTCGTAACGGTTGAGCAGAAGAGAGTACTCGATGCTGAATATGGGGAACGCCACCAGCTTATACATGCTCGAGAATGCGTTGTACAGCCAGGTAACATCGGTCTCATACAGCGCGGAAAAATTGTACCCGATATCGACCTCTTTGAACGGCGGAGATATCGCCATGTTGGCGAAATAGACGTCGTCTCTTGAACTCCTCTCGGAATCTTCGTACGCTATGTATTCTTCTCGCGTCCTGTGCCGGTAATCGATTCCGGCGCGCAGGCCCAGGCTGGAGCGCTCCCGCTTGAATGTCACGCCCGCTTTTGGAGTATGGACGTTTTCCTCGATATTGTACGTTATGAGCATGTTGCGGCCGTAATCGTACCCGATGAAAAAAGTCGCCGCGTGATAGGGGATGCCGGGAACATTGGGCCTGAAAAAGCCGAATGAGAATATCCGCATAAGGTCGAAATTTATATTCGTGTTCGCGCTGAGCGTTACCACCTGCTGCGGTACGCCCTCGACAGCCTTCCTTTCGCTCACCTGACTCAGATTGCACCCGCCGGTGAGTATCACCTTTTCAAGATCCATGGTTGTATTCAGCGAGTAACTGTCGACAAGCTTCAGGCTGTTCGTGTAATTGTCTGCCTCGTCCCCGCCGGGAAACACGATTTTGCGGTTGAGCCGGTCGTAGGCGAAATCCCGTCCGTTCGCATAATTCCCGCGACCCATGAAAAAATGCCACGGTGGATACTTCACCATGTCGAATCCGGCTCCCGCAAGCCCGCCGAACGCTCTGTTGATACCGTATTCCTCGCGGAACGCGCCGGTACCCTCTCCCTCGTAGGGGATCGCCGTCTCCTGGAGAAGGAGTGAGCGAGTATACGTGAAACTGCAGCCCTTGATGAACGAAAGCGCGGGAATGCCGTTGAAATCCACCGGCATGGAGAATCCGTTGGATACGTAACCGCGCGCGTCCTTGGAGCGCGCGAACGGGCCGGAGAGGATTCGCTCCGCCTCCTGGTAATCCCTGAATCTGTTCTCGAAATACTGGAATTCGGCCCTGACCGACGGCGCGAATATCCACAGCTTTCGCAAACCGGCGCTGATCGTTGTCTTGTTGTTTCTTTCTATGAACTTGTAATCGCCGCTGTATACGAACGGCAGATGGTAGTCGCCGCGCACGTCCCCGAGGACCTCGGTGTCGCTCAGCCCGGATTTTCCCGTCAGTTCGACTATCTCATGCGAACCGGTCTGCAGTGCCGGCCGCAGGAAAAACCTTCCCGACTGGTAGTCCAGAACCAGCTCGGTAGTGCCCTTCTGCCTCTTTTCACTCTCATGGAGCGGCAGGTACGACTCGAGCGTGGGAGCGTCAAGGCCTTCGGCCTTCCTGGAAACCGTTTCCTTTTTGAACGACATGTCCATCTGCAGGCTGGTGGACAGCTTCCCGCCGAAAAAATCCGCGATATCGTCCCTTACCAGGAGCGCAGGGCTGTGAGCCCTCGTCTTAACGAGATTCTGCACCCGGTATGTATCCGTGCCGACCGTTATATCCGCGCCCCTTTCGTTTTCGTACGCGTCGTTTTTGTATGCAAGCCTGATCTTCGGCGCCGACGAGGCCGTCGGCGCGTAATCCGACTCAACGTAGATACTTCGCCGTTCCGCGCTTCCTCGTTTGTTCTCGGCAACCCCGGTGTTGAAGGAATCGGTTTCGGATTTCTCCTGGCTCATGTCAAAACGGAGGCGCCATTCCGGGAGTATGTTCACCGAGGTGAAGAGCTGGCGGTATTTTTCCATCAAGTCCGCGGCCGTCTTCCCCACCGTGCTGAACTGAGAGCCGTGCCCTTTCTCGATATACTTGATGTAAAGATCGGAAATAACCGGAACCCCGGATTTGGTGCGGAAGAGCGGCCGTTTCCCCCGGATCTCCACCTCGTACCAGTGCGCGCTGTCCGAGAGCGTGTCTGGATCGCTCGCGTACATATCGTTCACCCACAGCTTTCCCGTGCCGGAGCTCACCACTATGACCTCCATATAGGAGACACGCTTCAGATCGGGATTGCCCTCCGACAGGGTTTTATTGATACCTCCCGCCCCGTCCCGCAGGTTGAATACAAGCTCCCGCCATATCCCGGTGACATCGTTCGCACATGTATATTCATAGTAATCGTTCTCGCTTGACCCAATCCTGACGCGGAGCGTGTCGGCGGGGTTCGAGGACCGCGCGTTGATCCACATGTTGAATTTTTTATAGAACCTCAGGTCCATCTGCTTCGAGAACCTGCGCGTAACCGAACCGTTCCCCGCCAGGTTATACTCGATCTGCAGCGCGGTTTCAATTTCGGACCGCAGTTCCCTGTCGCTCCGGTCCCCGTGCAGAGACTGATAGATGTCGCTTCGCAGGAAGGCGAACGCGTTCTGTCTGTATTCGGGATCGTTCTGGGTATCGACCATGGTGATTTTGAAACGACCCGGGTCCTCGTCGGCCACGCCGCCGATCTTCACGTTCCTCCAGCGGGACGAGACGAATTTAAGGCTGTCGATGTATATCTTCCCTGTGGACGGGACAGCCGACCGCACGAAAAGGCGTACGGCCTCCACCTGCTTGAGCACCTCGAGCTGCTCCGCCGTGACGGTGTTCCGCGAGAGATACACCCGCACCATCTGCCAGTCGCTGTTGCCGGCCGCCACCGAGACCGGTCCCCCCTGCGTCGCGGCGCCCGGCAGCCTCACGTAGCTCTCGTAGCGGTCGAGCGCGCCGTTGCCGTTGATGTCCTCGGTATTCAATACGCCGTCGCCCAGAGTGGATCCGCCGAGCTGCGGTCCCGTACCTATCCATGTGTCGTATCCGCCGGCCGGGTTGAACTGGTATCCCCGGTCCTCCTGAATACCGGCCGAGGGATCGAAATCGAGAAATCCGTTATGGTTGAGGTCTTCGGTATCGAGAAGGCCGTCTCCATCGGAATCCTCATCGACCTTCCCAAGATCGATGTACAGATCGGCCGGGGCGGTAAGCGCCTCTCCACGATACCAGATCTCCACGTACTGGAGGCCGGAAAAATCCACCGCCTCCGACGAGAGACGCCGGGTCACAACCGGCGCATGGGTCTCGGCGCCCGCGAATTCGAATTCCATCACCAGCGATCGCTGCGTATCCAGATCGCGCACGGAGTTTTCTATGTGCCCGGTTGCGACGTTATAAGGACCGGGTTTTTTCTCATAGGGTATGCTGTACGGCGTGAAGCCCGTTCCCTTGAGGGAGCCCGCGCTCGACGGATCGCGATAATATTTGTAGTACAGCCGTCCGCGCCTGTTCTGCGCCAGCGAGTCGGGCATGGAAGAGAGGATCCAGTCCCTGTCGGAAAGGGAAACGCCGGTGATCTCCTCTGACGACTCCATGTCATCTATAAGGCCCTTGCCGAAGGTATTGATGTTTTTGTAGCTTCGCGCGTACTCCGCGTAGGCTTTCAGATCGAACGGCGCCGAATTGACGGAGACCCCGGGCACGGCGTTCAGCATATCCTTTATTCTTCCCTCGGAGAGGGCGAGCGTCGCGTCTCCCTCGAACACCATGGTCTGCGAGGGCTCGCTCCCGACCGCGGGTATGACCTCCCCGCCCGCCGAGCGCGTGTACAGGAAGGTCCCGCCAAGGCTCAGATCCCGGTTCAGCCTGTAATCTGCCCTGAGCCCCCCGATGAACGACTGTGACTCGGCGGTAAACGGCAGGTACTCGTACTTCACCTCGATGTTCGTTTCCGAACCTATGAGCGGATTATTGGGATTGGAAAAGATCAGGTAGCCCGAGGTATGGTCGATCATATAGAGCGAGCGCGCGATCTCGCGACCGTCGACCTTTATACGCACGCTATTCGGAATGATGTTGAAGTGCTTGAGCTGGAAACTCCTGGCCTCACGGTAATAATCGATCCGCATGCTGTACACCGACCGGTCGGCCGCCAGGGCCGACTGGTTTTCGGCATACACGAGGGACTCGATCGCATCCGGAGGGTCCGCCAGGACCTGTTTGAAAGGCTCTCTCAAATGGAAGCTCACCGTGCCCTTCGAGTAGTCGATTGTGTACTTGCCCAGCTTTGCCGTTTCCGCCCTGGTGAGAAGCTGATTATTTCCGAAAAACTGCAACTTGAAGTTTTCCTGAAGCACCTGTCTCTGTCCGAGGTAGTAGACCGATCGGATCTCGTAGACGTCGAGGTTGCGCTTTCCGTCATTGTTTCTGTCGTCGCCGATCTCCTCCCGGATGGAATATCCGTATTTTACGAACACGAGTATCTTCCCCGCGAACTGACCGCCGGGGTGTTTCGGGTCGCCCGGAACGAGTGCCGCCGGGTCGGAGGTGCCGGTCCCGCCGCCGATCGTATAGACGGCGAAAACCCGGGAGTTATGCGGTATCGACCTCAGGAAACTTATCGTTCCCGTGCTGAAATTGATGGTGTAATCGGAGCCCGAGACCATCCGTGTATAATAGCCGCCGTCAATCGAAAGCTGGATGGCGTTCAGGTTGTTCAGCGCGTTCTGGTCGTCCAGGTAAAGGTCGAACCCCGACGGGTCAATGTTGACCGGATACGGAAGATAGGACTGGGGATCGCCCGGCGGCTGCGAGGTCATGGCGACCGTCGCGAACGGATCGGCCGGGGGCGTGGTCAGGCCGTCGTAGCGGCGGTACGGCTCGAGCTGAAAATTCGTTTTTCGAACGTACTGGTATTCTTTGAGCGCAATGTTCCCCGCGGCGGAATTTCCGCGAAAGTATTCCACTTCCGTCTCGCCGCGCGTGACGCTCCCGAAGGCCTTCACCTGAAGATTGCCCCTGCGCAGGCTGACATCCATCCCCATCCCCTTCGCGTCGGTATCGTCGTACACCGCGTATTTCGAATTGTTCATCTTGATGTCGATCTGGCCGGCGTTTATCTCGCGAATAACCTCCTCGTCGCGAACGGCCCGGTACTGCATGCGGTAGATGTTGTCGGGTTTGTTGCTGTCGTGGTCGACATATATCGAGAAACGCTGGCCTATGCGCCCTTCCACGTGAAGCTGCGTCTCGTGCTCCGGGCTGTAACCGCTCGTGATTACCCGCGAAACCGGACGGTCGCGGTCGAACTGTTTGTAACGGGAACTCGTAAACCGTGACTTCCCGTAGTTGAGATTGATCTTGGAGGATCCATATGAGTTGATATCGACCTCGTCGCGCTCCTCTATGCGGAATTCCTCGTACCGGCCGTCCTCCGTTAAAAGCCGGTATCGCGGCGCGATGATATATTTTTCCCAGTCGCCTTTGCGATAGACCAGCGGTTCCGATTCCGTCTCCCCGACTCCGCCGGATGGCTCGACAGGCTCAACATATACTCTCGGCGCCTCCGTCTTCTCATGAGACTCGATGTATCGTTGAAGGGATTCCCGGAAACCCGTATTCTGATCGTATTCCTGGGAGAGAGCGGCGGTGATTATATAGAGGGAGGCCCCCGCAGCGACAACCTTGTAAAAGAGAGAGAGCCGCGGGAACATGGGCGTGGTTCCGGTATATCACCAGTATTTTTCGGTATGCCTTCTCCACGCCTGCCGGTACGAGCCGCCGGCACGCGCCCGTGGCACTACCAGATCCTGCTCATATACGGGTAAGGATTTATCGCCACGGTACCGAGGCGGATTTCGTAATGGCAGTGGTTTCCGGTAGCCGAGCCGGTCTGGCCGACATGCGCTATGACCTGGCCTTTACGCACGTTTTCGCCGACGCCTACGACGATGCGCGAGCAGTGCCCGTAGATCGACTCGAAACCGTACTTGTGACGAACCCTCACCATGTAACCGTAGCCGCCGCCCCAGCCGGTCGAAATGACGACCCCGGGGGCCGTCACGCGAATCTCCGCCCCGTGGGACGCGGCGATATCAATCCCCGTGTGGAAGTCGCGGCCGAAACCGAACGGCGAGCGGCGCCATCCGAAGAGGGAGGTGATGTGTCCCTGCGTGGGGACGATCGAGGGGGTATCGTTGATCACCTTGCTTCGAACGTCCACGAAATTCTTTACGGTCTTGATGGTGTTCGTAGTGCATATGAGGTTTTTCTGAAGCTCCCTGAGCGTTTCGATCTCCTCGGGCAGGAGGGGCTTCATGCTCTTGTCCTCGGCGACGGCCTGGTACTCGCCGGTTTCAAGCTTCCATATTTTGTCCAGGTTTCCGTTGTCACCCGCGGCGAGCTCATAGAGCTCCTCGATATCCGGTCGCATCTCCTCCATGAGGTCAGCTATGTTGTTGGTAAGCTTCTCGAAGCGCAGGAGGCTCGATTTCACGTCCCTGTAGTTCATCATCAGCCGCGCTTCCTCGCGCTTGGAGCTCGCGTTCTTGATGATGGCATACGATGAGGTCACCACGACGACGAGGAAGAGCAGAACGAAGAACGATATGGTGAACTTTGATATCTGGAAATTGAATATCTTCTTTTCGTTGTGGGGGATGAACATGACCGTCATCCGTTCGTGGCCCTTCTCACGAAAGCCGTCCCACCATTTTCCGTACTTCTTCTTCCAGACGTGAAAGTTCTCTGAAAAACGCATCTTAAAGCTGTTATGGTACTGTCGTATCTTGAACTTCATCAATCCTTTCCAGTGACAAATATCGGGCCGGCTGGCCCGGGGGAGCGGAGAGGCGATACATATCGGCGCAAAATGTCATGAATCCGGAGCCCGCCCGCATCATACTGATTATCGAGAAGGGAAACCCCAAATGCAACTCTTTTTTCCGCCCGGACCCGGAGCAGGGCCGGCGGAATAATGCTTGCAAGCGCCCCGCCCCGGGACGATCGTAGAACCATAAAGGGGGCACGGTCCCCGCGAAGGAGTGTCCCATGACCGGCGACCTGTTCAGCATGTTCGAGAAGCGCATCGACGAGGCGTTCGAGCTATACGACTCCTACTTCCCCCTGCTCCACTACGCGCTGTACGCGCCGCTTCAGGGCATACTCGCCGAGGCCGGCGGAAAGATTTCCTGTTTCAAGGGCTGTTCCCGCTGCTGCTCGCGGATAGTCGTGGCCAGCCGGGTCGAGGCGCTCGCCCTCATCGATTATATCTACGCGTTCACCGATTTCGACAGGGACGAGACGAATCGCCGCGTAGGAGAGCACGCGGCTCTACTGCGCGGTTTCCTCGATGAGCGCAGCGGCGGGGGCGACGAAAACGCGGTATGGTTCGAAAAGAACATCCCGTGCCCGTTTCTCCGCAACGACATCTGCTCGGTGTACGAGGGAAGGCCACTGTCATGCCGGCTGTACCATTCGCTCGACGACCCCGAACGCTGCGCCCGCCCGGTTCGCGACGTGGCGGAGCTTCCGCATCTTACCGACGCCGAGAAGTTGTTTCGAATTCTCGTTCAGAAAGTCGCCGGCAGAATCGACGCATCGCTCGAGGTCAACGGCGTTCTGACCATAATGATGGACGAGTTTATCGCAAGTGGAGCATTTAAAAAAGACGATCCATCGCCTGGGCGATAGTGCCGACCTCCACGATCTCGCCGGAAAAGCCGGCGCGGCGCGCCGCCTCCTCCTCCCCCTTTGGTGCCACAATCCGCGCGAATCCTGAACGCGCGAACTCCTGGAACCTCCGCTCCGACTGCGCGACGTGACGGATCTCGCCCGAGAGAGCGATCTCTCCGACGAAACCGGTCGAGGGGGGAATTTCCCTGCCCTTCAGGCTCGAGGCGATCGACATCGCCACGGCCAGGTCCGAGGCCGTTTCGGTTATGCGGAACCCTCCGGCGACGTTGATGAAGACGTCGAAGGTGCCCAGTTTTAAAAGTCCGTGCTTCTCGAGCACGGCCACCAGCAGAATGAGCCTGTTGAGATCGAAGCCGTCGGCCATCCTGCGCGGGTTGGAGAAGCTCGAAAAGCTCACCAGCGACTGTACCTCGAAGAGGATGATCCGGCTTCCCTCAAGCGACGCCGAGACGGCGTTCCCCGGCGACGACGAAAGGTAAGGGTTCAGGAACAGGCTGTTCTTGTCCTTCACCTCCACCAGGCCGGCCTCCGCCATGCGGAAGAGCCCGATCTCGTTCACCGACCCGTACCGGTTTTTAAACGCGCGCAACACCCGGTAGTCCCTGGAAAAATCGCCCTCGAAATACAGAACCGTATCCACAAGGTGCTCGAGGAGTTTGGGGCCGGCGATCGCGCCGTCCTTGGTGATGTGGCCGATAAGAAGCACGGGAATGCCCGTCCGCTTCGCCATATCCACAAGACGCATAGTGGCCTCGCGGATCTGGCTGACCGAACCGGCATACCCGGGGATCTCGGAGAAATAGAGGGTCTGGACCGAGTCAACCACCACGCAGTCGGGTCGTTCCGCCTCGACCGCGGCGATGATTTCCTCCACCGAGGTGACGGTCGAGACGCCGATCCGCGAAAAATCGACCCCCAGACGCTCGGCGCGATGGCGTATCTGCGCGGGAGACTCCTCTCCCGAGAAATAGAATGTGCGGAAGGAGTTCGCCACCTGGAGGGCGAGGGTGGATTTGCCAATGCCCGGATCGCCTCCGACGAGGATGACCGAACCCGGAACGATTCCCCCGCCCGTCACCATGTCGAACTCCGCGATGCCGGTGGCGATGCGGCCGAAACCGTCCTCGCCGACCTCCGAAAGAGCGACGACCGGCGCCGCGGGGCGCTTTTCGCCCTGCGCCGGACGGGCCGTGACGATGGTGTTCCATTCACCGCACGCGGAGCAGCGGCCCGCCCACTTGTGCGTTGGGGCGCCGCAGGACGAACAGACGAAGGGACTCGGTTTGCGCGCCATTACTGCTTCGGCCTGAACAGGAGTTTCGACGGGTCCATCTTGAGCGTGTAAAAGAGGTCTTTTGCGAGAATCGAAGCGTCGCGGATGTTATTGTAGACCTCCTCGTCGGTAAGGAGCTTTCCGAGAGTCCCACGGCCGTTTTCCAGCCGGAACACCACCTTGTTGAGCTGGCTCGACACCTCGGAGAGGTTTTTTAGGGTAATGTTTATATCCTCCTTGTTGGACTCGGAGATCTGCGCCAGGTTTTTCGTGAGCAGGTTGAGCTGGTCGACCAGTATCCTGCTCTGGACGGAAAGCGTCGCGATCGTCGCCCGGCTCACCGACACCGTCTGGCGCACGTCGTAGCGGTTTTCCTCGACCATCTTGTTGAGGTTGGCGACGAAGGCGTTGGAGTTCTGGAATATCTCGGCCAGGATCTGTCCGCCGCTCTTGTCCTGCATGAAGCCCTGGAAGGTCAGCATCATCTGGTCGAAGCTGGGCGGGTCGATACCGTATACCCTGTCGCCGTCTTTAAGATAATCGTCCATGTCGCGCGAGGGCGGAACGAAGACATTGATGTACTTCTCGCCGATTATCCCGGTGGTGAAGATTGCGAACTGGCTGGGGCGGATGAGGCGGAACTTCTTGTCGATCCATACGGTCACCTCGGTCTTTTCGGACGACTGGCGGATCGCCTCCACCTGTCCGATCCGGATGCCGCCGGCGATCTTCACCGGCGCCCCCTCGCGCAAATCGTTAAGGAAGCCGTAATACACCCTGAGTCGGTATCCGCTCTGGGCGATATTAACCTTGGCGAGTATGCCCACGAGCAGCAGAAAAAGGGTAAAACTTACGGTGATAACGAGCCCCACGCGTATCTCGTTCGTCATTTTCATCGCGTGCCTCCAGAGTCCCGCTGATGGTATCGGGCGCCCCGGCGTCCGCCCGCTCAACGCATACAGCGATACGGATAAAAAATCAACCACAGTTATATAAAAACGCGATGCCGCGGAATTAAAGCGAGTCGCCACGCGGCTTGCTTTTCCCCGGCGGCAGCGCTATATTGTTCAATCGACCCGGGAGGATGCGCGATGGAAGAAATGAAAACGATCGACCTTCACATCGGAGGCATGAGCTGTGTGATGTGCTCGCGCACTGTGGAGAACGCTCTCTCCGGACTGGAAGGCGTCGGCGGTGTTTCGGTGAACCACGCCACCGGTATAGCCCGCGTGAACGCGAAGGAGGGCGCGCGCGTCGACCTTATGGAAAAGGCCATCAGGGAGGCGGGGTACGAATTCCTGGGCACGGACGCGGATGAAGACCGGAGGCGCGAGGAGGAATGGCGCGAGCGCGATCTCGCCTCAAAGCGGTTCAGGTTCGTGCTCGGTCTCGCAGCGGGCTTCGTTTTAATGGCCATGATGTATGTGCCCGCCCTGCGCTCGCTTCCGCTCTCGTGGATCCAGCTTTTCGTCGCCACGCCGCTGTTTCTCTATGTAAGCGGCCCCATTTTCTCCGCGGCGTGGCACGCCCTGCGCGCGCGCAACCTGACCATGGACGTCATGTACTCCATGGGGATCGGCGCGGCCTACGGAGCGAGCCTGCTCGGCACGCTGGGCGTCCTCCCGCACGATTTCATGTTCTACGAAACGGCGCTCATGCTGGCGGGCTTCCTGATGCTCGGCCGATTTCTGGAGGGACGCGCCCGCGGGCGTACCTCCGATACCATACGAAAGCTCATGGCCCTCAACCCCGACACCGCCATCCTGGTGCGCGACGGGCTCGAGACCGAGGTGCCGCTCGATAGCGTAGTAACCGGCGACACTCTCCTGGTGCGCCCCGGCGAGCGAATTCCCGTCGACGGCGAGGTGCTCTCAGGAGAGAGCTCCGTGGACGAGTCGATGCTGACGGGCGAATCCCTGCCCGTTTTTCGAAGGCCGGGGGACCCCGTTACCGGCGGCACCCTCAATCTGAACAGCGTGCTTCGCGTTCAGGCGGTTCGCACCGGTAACGCCACCGTGGTCGCCGGTATCATACGGCTGGTTAAGGAGGCGCAGGGAACCCGTCCCCCCGTACAGAGAATAGCGGACGCGGTTGTCGGCTGGTTCATCCCCGTAATTCTTCTCATCGCGGTACTCGCCTTCACCGGATGGTATTTTCTTGCAGGCGAATCGCTCCTCTTTTCCTTTACGACGCTTGTTTCGATCCTGGTCATAGCCTGCCCCTGCGCACTCGGCCTCGCCACCCCCACGGCGGTCACCGTCGGCATCGGCAGGGGGGCCGAGCTCGGCATCCTCATACGAGAAGGCGAGGCGCTCGAGACCGCCGCGCG
>JAGODA010000014.1 GCA_017998475.1 Spirochaetota bacterium
GGGCGGAATCGCGACAAGAGACCTCGCGCCGGGAGAAAACATTACAATTCCAATTCAAATGGGTGCTTTACCGGGCCGTCCCAATTTATACAACGCATATGCGACAGGAGAAACCGGTACTCGCCTTGAATGGGATGCGAATTATTCACTGGGTGAAACTCTTGGTTTTAGAATATACAGGGACACTTTGTCCGAAGGATCGTTTGGAAGGCTGGTTGCAAGTGGTAATAATGCCTTTTTCTTCGATGGAGAAATTTACTCATTCGATGACACAACCGGACATGAGGGTCTTTTTTATCGGGTATCGGCCTATAATGCTTATGGAGAAAGTGATCCAAGCGAGGCTCTTGAGGCTGGAGGATGGTAGCAGGCAGGGCAACACATGACACTGAATATAATAAATCAAATCGAGTTTTTACCTGCACCCGATTGAATTCTTTATTTGCCATGGCCATGATGTATGAGTACCTTATACCATTTATTTGATGAGCTTAGGCTTTCAGCGTCAATACGTATAAGCCACCAAGCAAAGGAGAGATTAAATGTCATCGCTTAGAAAAGGATACGCAACCACGTTCTTGCTGCTGACGCTCTTCACCGCGTCCTTTCTTGTCACCGGCTGCTCCGGCGGCGACATGACGACGGTGACGATCAATATCGGGAACCATTTCGCGAAAGCCGACAGGCCGTCGATCGTCGACCGTATACTCGCGTTTCTGACTTTCAGCACACGGCTACAGGCCGATCCACCCAGCGTGTTTTTCAACCGGATCGATCTGACGGTTTCGGGCGCGGGGATGGAAACGATCGCCAGAACCATCCCCACGGACACCGGTGAGATCACGCTCGACGTGCCTTCGGGCCCGGCACGGGTATTCACCATTGTGGGCTACGACGATGCCGACAGCCGCCTCATGGGCGGTATCGCGACCAAAGACCTGGCACCGGGCGGCAGTGAAATCATATCGATAATGATGGGGGATCTTCCTGTGACTCCAAATATTTCCTCCATGTATGGTGGAGTATACCCAGCGGATATTCAATTAGTCTGGACGTACGGGGGGGATATTATGAATCTTACGGGATTCACCATTTATCGCGCTCCGGATCTTTCAACGCCGATTGCTCCCGAAATACATGGGCCATATATTCCGATAATATCCGGCAGAAAGGAGGACTTTGGAGTATCTACATATACTGAATATATTCCGATGTCCTCTAATTCACTTAATAAATATATTTACATTAAAATCACCGGTTATAATCAACACGGGGAAGGTGAGCCAATATATAGTTACGCTCAGTATTATATGTGTTAAGGAATAAAATCACTCAGCAGATAAGAATGAGGAGGATGACAATCATGAGAACGATATACACGATGCTTTTCGCCGCACTGGCGCTGGTGTTCACCCTCACCACCGTCAACGCCGCGGTCCTCGTGGTCTCCACCAGGGGCGAGGCGGCCTACAGGGACGGCGCGGCGTGGAAGCCGCTGGCCAAGGGGCAGACCATTAAAGAAGGCACCATGGTGATGACCGGGGTCAACTCGCAGGCGGTGCTCAACATCGACGACAACCTGCTTACGGTAAAGCCGCTCACCACCATCAAGGTGCTGAAGAACAGCTTCACCAAAAGCTCGTCGGACAACGTGATAGGCCTCAAGAACGGCTCGGTGAACGCGCGCGTCAAGCGCATCGGCACGCTCAAAACGCGCTTCAACATCGTAACGCCGGTGGCCACGTCGTCGGTGCGCGGGACCGACGAGACCGTATCGCACGGCCCGGGCTTCGGTACCGGGATGGTGGTGCCGATCGGCCTCATCAACGCCTCGAACAGGAACGGCGTGAACCGCAACGTGGGCGGGCGCTCCTCTTTCAATCTGCGCCCCGGCAACATGCGGCCCGATCCGCTGCTCGGCGTTCTTCGTAACGGCTCCATCACTCCGCTCAATCCGCCAAATATTACCGGCGACGAGCAGACGGGGCTGGAGAACTTCGGCGACCAGCTGGTGGACAACTTTAACGACGCGCTCGATTTCTACAACAACAACGTCGGCGGAAGCGCCAGCGTAACGGTCGACCTCATCTGGCCGTAATCGCGGAAACGGTTGATAGACCGGTTTTAACGTTCTCCGGCTTTCGGAAGGTAAACCGGAGAACGCGTTCGGGCGCCGCGGAGACGGCGCGGAAACAGAGAAGGAGATAGAAATGAAACTGAAAACGGCTGTCATGCTGCTCGCGATGCTCTTCGTCCTGCCGGCCGTCGCGCAGGACATGACGAACATCAACTTTTACGCCGAGCTCGGCGACCGGCCGGTCGCCACGGTGGGCGACGCGGTGAAGCTCTTCGCCCTTACCATGGGGCAGAAACCCAGGGATTTCAACACCGGAAAGCAGTACCTTGTAAAAGAGGGCGTATTCCCCGACAAGTCCTACGCCGAGAGCGATCCGCTGCGCCGGCGCACGGCCGCCTACATGGCGGCGCGCTACCTGAAGCTGGGCGATTCGTTGATGTATTCCATGTTTAAAAACGAGCGCTACGCCGTGGTCGCCTGCGGGGCGAACGGCATAATGCCCGCCGATAAAAGCGAATGGGACGTGCTCTCCGGAGCCGAGCTTATGGAAATAGTGGCCAGAGTGGCCGAGCGTGCGGGGGCTGAGAAATGAGACACGCCACGCGCCTTTCGATAACGCTCGTTCTGGTGTTCATGCTCTCCGCCGGGGCGCTTTTCGCGCAGGCGGCCCCCCCGATCGGCGAAGACCTCTCCTACGACATCAACGCCGACCCGCAGATGCGGCCGACGCCCGGCGAGTGGAAGCCCTTTACGCTCTCCTACGGCGGCTGGATTACCCCGGTGATCATCGACGAGCGCAAGGGAAGCGAAACCGCGCTTACCACATCGGTGACCACCCTGCGGCTCTGGATGCAGAGCACGCTGTGGAAAAACAGCTTTATCCACGTCCGCGGAAAGGACGTGTACCTGACGGGCCTGATGGAAAAAAACCGCGCCAAGCCCGAAAGCGAGAACACCATCGACCTGGACCTCGCCTTCATACAGATGGCCACCCCCGGCGGGGCGCTGCGCTTCGCGGCGGGACGCAAGTACTTCATCCTCGGCACGGGCCTGGCCTTCAACGGGCGAGGCGACGGGGCCGAGCTGAACCTTTACAGCCGTATTGTCGACATCAAGGCGTTCGGCGTGTACACCGGGCTTCTTGCCAAGGACCAGAACCCTTACGGGCTCTCCGGCAAGGACATCTCCGACGGGGCCAAGCGCGTTTTCGTGGGCGGCAGTATCGAGCGCGGCTTCGTCAACCAGACGGCCTATCTCCTCGCCCTGGTGCAGATGGACCGACAGGACGAGGAGGCGGGCACCAAGAGCCGGTATGACTCGCAGTATTACGGGGCGGGCCTCAAGGGGCTCATCATCGACGGCATGGACTACTACGCCGAGTTCATCTACCAGATGGGCGAAAGCTATCTGCGCTACTCGACCACCGGCGAAAAGGACACCGTGAAGGCCATGGCCGGAATGTTCGGCCTAAACTACTACTTCGACGCTGCCTACAACCCGGCCCTTCTCTTCCAGTACGCCTACGGCTCGGGCGACGACGACAGCGCCGACACCGACGACACCACCTTCACCTATTTCGGCACGTATGTGGGCGGTTTCGCGCTCCGGCCGCAGCTCAAGAACATCCACATCGCCCGATTGGGCTTCTCGTTTCTCCCCTTTTACGCCTCCGAGAAGATGTGGCTGAAGAGGTTGAACGTCATCGCGCGGTACAGCTACTACATGAAGGACAAGCCCGAGGCGTACGCCTCCGCCGGCGAAGGCCCCCTCGAGGAGCGTTTTCTGGGGCACGGAGCCGATTTCTCGCTCCGCTGGGCGATATTCAGCGACCTTTCCTTCTTCGTGAATTACGGCCTGTTCCTGCCGGGCGACGCGTATTCGTCCTCCGAGGGGACCCGCAATTTCGTGATGGGCGGATTCAACCTGGTGTTCTGAACTCACCCCCTATCCCCCTCTCTTTGAACGAAAGAGAGGGGGGATCGCGTCATCAGCCATATGGCGCCGCAGAACCGCTTCCGGTATTAATTCCACTAGGCGCCAGCTGCCGCAGGCCGGATTTCGAATATCACTGGAAAGACTTATGCCTGAGCTCCCCCTTCTCTTCCTCGAAGAGAAGGGGGCCGGGGGGATGAGTTGAGAAAGTTCTTGCCTTCAAAAAATTAAAACATAGTATTCAGTTAAATGAATATCATTGTTAAAAGCACCACCAGAAGCCTGAGAAAGAACCAGACCGAAAGCGAACGGACCTTCTGGGAAATTGTCCGCAATCGTAAACTCTTCGGTAAAAAATTCCTCCGCCAGCATCCCGTACAATTGAATTTTATGGGAAAGAAACGTTTTTTCGTCGGCGATTTTTACTGTGCAGAGAAAAAAATAATCATTGAAATTGACGGAAAGATACACGAAAATCAAGTGGACTATGATAGTCTGAGAGATCATTTGATCAACGAAATGGGAATTCGAGTCGTCAGAATTAAGAATGAGGACCTTGCAGATATTCCCGCATTGATCGAGAAACTGAAACCCGACTTTCTGTAAATTCATTTGATGCCATATAAGCTCTTTCGGAACAGCACATCCTCGTATACTCGAATAAAGGCTTGGCCACTCAAACCATTCACAGGACCGGACCATGATCAAACAATTCCTCGACTCCCTGAAAGAAAAACTCGAAAAGAGCCGCCTCACCGCCGTGGCGATCTCGCTCGGCGCGTTCGTCTTCCTCTTCGCGCTCAGCTTCACGAGGCCCTACGAGCTTTTCGAGCTGAAGCTCTACGATCTCAACTTTCACGCCAAGCCGTCCATTTCCCAGTGGGACCGGCTCACCTTCCTTAACATCGACGACAGCGCCATCTACAGCGTGGGACAGTACCCGTGGCCGCGGCACATCTACGCGGCCGGACTCGATGTACTCGGCAGGGTGGGCGCGCGTCAGGCTGTGTTCGATATCCAGTTTATTGAGGAGTCTCCCCTTCTGGTCGACCGCAAGGCCATGCCGGGACTGGAAGAGAAGATCAAAAAAGGGCGTCCGGTTAAAGGTGACGATATCACGCGGGCGCTTATAGACAGCGACCGCATTTTCGCAGACTCGGCCAAGGCCTTCGGCAAGGCGGTGCTCGCCTACTCTTTTTCCAAGGAGAAGCTCGTGCTTTACAACCTGGATGAAAAGGCGCAAGCCGAGCGGAAGGCCGCAATCCAGTATTTTACGAACAAGGCATCCATCCCGGTCCCGGAGAAGAACGCCGCGGCGTACAGCGGGCTTATCGACCCGGACCGGGTGCAGATACAGTATCCGGTGCCCCAGCTCGTCCGCGCCGCACGCACCTTCGGCTTCGTCGATTCGGACTTCGATATCGACGGTATCGCGCGCAAAATCCGCCTGATCCGCGTGTTCGAGGGGCGCATCTATTTCCACATGGCGCTGGCCATGATTGCCGACCTCTGCGGGGTTCCCTTTAAGGACATAGAGGTCGTGCCCGGACAGCGTATCGTTCTGCGCAATGCCGAGAACCCGATAACGCACACCCGCGGAGACATCGTCATCCCCATAGACGGACATGGCATGATCTACATCAACTGGGCCGACGATTTCGAAAAGGCTTTCGATCATCTCTCGTACTACGCGCTGATGGAATACGATGACGTTCGCGACGAGGTGCACGGATATTTCGACGAGGAAGAGATCAAGTCTGGCAACACCGACCGGAGCCTGCTGTACGGAAAACTCTCCCAGCTCTACGCGAAATTCGAATCGTCGAAGGAAGAAGCCGTCAGGCGCGACACATGGAAGGAGATCGCCGACGCGCGGAAGAAAATCTACGAGATCGAAAAAGGGTACGCGGGGCCCCTCCAGGAGGAAATCAAACGCCTGAAAGCCGAGTTGAAAAAGGAAAAGAACGCCGATATCGAGGCCGAGATCCAGAACCTGGAGACCTTCGTCACCGCGATAAACATCACCCTCGCCGTCGAACGGCTCCGCGACCATTCGGTGATCATGGGTCTTACCGCCACGGCCACCTCCGATATCGGGGTCACTCCGCTCAGCTCGGAATACATGATGGTGGGGACCTACCATAACATCGTCAACACCGTGCTCCAGAGGAGTTTCATCAAAAAGGCCGATCCGATCGTTTCATACGCGCTCATGCTCGTTATCGCGCTCGTTATCGGCCTCACCATACAGCGGCTTTCGGCGGTCCGCTCCGTAGTCGCAACGGTCGCTTCGTTCGTGGTGGTAAACGCCGGAATTTTCGCGGCCTTCGCCTTCGGCCGCGTCTGGGTGGACCAGGTGGGCATATCGATGGCGCTCCTCCTTCCGGCTCTGGCCATAATCGCCACGAAGTTCGTGAGCGAGGAGAGCCAGAAGCGATTCATCAAATCGGCGTTCTCACACTACCTCTCGCCGCACGTCATCGACGAGATCATCAAAAACCCGGAATCGCTCAACCTCGGCGGGGAGATGAGGGAGATTTCGATCTTCTTCTCGGATGTGGCCGGCTTCTCGACAATCTCCGAGAAGCTCACACCGCCCCAGCTCGTAGCGCTCCTCAACGAGTACCTTTCCGAGATGACCGATATCATTCTCAGTTACGACGGCACCGTCGACAAATATGAGGGCGACGCCATCATCGCGTTCTTCGGCGCGCCTCACCCCTACCCAGACCACGCCCTCAAGCTCTGCATGGCGGCGATCGACATGAAGAAGCGGCTCGCGGAGATGCGTGAGAGATGGCGCAGTATCGGACAACAGGAGCTCAAGGTGCGCATGGGCATGAACACCGGCAACGCCGTCGTCGGCAACATGGGCTCGCGCACGCGCATGGACTACACCATGATGGGCGACTCGGTGAACCTCGCGGCGCGCCTCGAGGGGGCGAACAAGTATTACAGTACCTATGCCATGATCAGCGAGAACACCTACCTCCAGGCGAAAGATCACATCGAGGCGCGCGAGCTCGATCTCATAAAGGTGGTCGGCAAAAACGAGCCCATTAAAGTGTTCGAGCTTCTCGGGAAAAAGGGGAACCTTCCGGACTACATGATGGAGATGCTCAGGAAGTACTACGAAGGGCTCGAGCTCTTCCGCGCCCGCGACTGGAAGGGAGCCCGTACCGCCTTCAAAGGCGGTCTCAAGGTAGTCGAGGACGACGGCCCCTGCAAAACCTACGTGGAGCGCTGTACGGAATTTATCGATACTCCGCCGCCGAGGAACTGGGACGGCGTGTACAAGCTTAAGACGAAATAAATCCTCATATACGCTGAAGGCGAGGATTCGTATCCTCGCCTTCAGCGTATATCCTCGCCAGGACGTATGTCCGCGCCCGGAGCCGCGGACTTATTTAAACACTTTCTTCAGCAGATCCGTAACCCGCGCCGCCGGGTCCTTGCGTATGAGGGCCTCTTCCTGGGAAATCATGAAAAAAAGACCGTCCAGGGCCTTGTTCGTCGCGTACGAGTCCAGATCGTACGACTTTTTCTCCACAAGAGGCAGCGCGTTGTACTGGTCAAGCAGGTACTTGTACGCCTTTGTCGCTCCGACCTTGTCCAGCGCCGACTTCATGACCGGGAAGAATAGCGTGAAAAGCGAGGTGCGTGTGTGCTTTTCGAAAAACAGTGTGGCCCCGTTATCGTTTTTTCCGTAAAGGATGTTCTTCGCGTCGGTGATCGTCATCTTCTTAACCGCGTCGACAAAAATGTCCTTCGCCTTCGGGGCCGCCTGCTCGGCCGCGCGGTTCATTGAAAGCTCCAGCTCGTCGACCTTTTTTCCAAGACCGATTTTACGAAGCCGGTCCGCCCATTTTTGCAGATCTTTCGGGAGTGGGATCCGGATTTTCGGGTTCTTGAAGTAGCCGTCCGCGGCGGATACTTTCTGCACGGCCTTCCCGGTTCCCACATTGAGAGCCTCCTTAAGACCCGCCACGATCGTCTTCTCGTCCAGGGGCTTATCGCTCACAGCTGCCGCCATCTCTTTCGCCTTTTTCATGAAATCGGCCTGTGCCTGCGGATCGGAAACACAGGCAAACAGTAAAACCATCGAGCACAGCACCATCGTAACGAACAGCGAACGCTTCATGATAACCCCCCGTGGCCCAATATACGCGACTGCCGCCGGCATCCGCGTACTTTAATGGTGCGCCGGTTCGCGCTTCATGTCAAGACGATTATACACCACACTCCCCGGAGCGCCTTACCTTTTTCCTTGACTGCGCCCCGAATACCCCGCACACTGCGTCCATGCCGCGTTTTCCCCGTTCCATCCGACGCCTCCTCTCCGGCAGTCCGAAACTGGAGGCCATGCAGATCGAGATCAGCTCACGCTGTCCGCTTGCCTGCGTCTTCTGCCCTGTCGGAGCGCGCAACGACCCCAGCGCGGGCGGCATAATGCCCCTCTCACTTTTTAAAAAACTGCGCCCGCATTTCTCCGGTGCGCGCCATGTCCACCTTCAGGGGTGGGGAGAGCCGATGCTCTCGCCCCATCTCTGGAAGATGATCGCCATGGCGAAGGCCGAAGGCGCCCGCACCGGCTTCACCACGGGCGGCATGCTGTTCACCGAACGGGCAATCGACCGACTCTTCGAAAGCGACGCCGATTATATATCCATCTCCATTGCCGGGGCCGTCCAGACAACCCACGGGACCTTGAGGGTCCATTCCGACATCGAGCGTATTCTGGACAGCGTCCGGACAATCGCCGCGCGAAAAGGACGCGAATCGCGCACGCGCCCGAAAATAAGCCTCTCGTACATGATGACCTCGGCGAATATCGCGGAAATGCCCGCCGCGCTCGAGCGCGCGATCGAGGCCGGAGCCGACGACTTCTACGCCACCAACCTGGACTGCGTGTTCGACAGGGCCGCCGACCGTTCCCGGATATTCGTATGGGAGGGCATGCCCGACCCCGGCCATCTGGCCGCCATTGACAGAGCGCGCTCCATCACCGCCGGTTCCCACATCTCTTTCAGGCCATACCCGCTGTCGGCGGACGAACGGCCGGTCTGCGAGCTCGACCCGTCACGCTTCATGTTCATCACCTCCGAGGGGGACGTCTGCCCGTGCACCTACCTCTCGCGCCCCGAGAACAGGAGAATTTACAATGGCAGGGAGTACCTGTATAAACGACTGAGCTTCGGCAACATCGAAAGCGAAGATCTCTCGGCGATATGGCGCGGTAAAAAATACAGTGAATTCCGAAAGCGTTTCGAGCGCCGTCGCGAAGCCGACCGTAAACTCCGGGCCTACATGGAGGGAGGAGAACCGTTCGCCGCGATCGGGGCCCTCCATCCGCCGGTCCTGCATGATGTCTGCAAGACCTGCGCCAAAGCATATGGCGTTTAACCCGTTAACGGATTTCTGAACCATCCGGCACGCAAACCGCGCCGGTTACGTCCTGAAAGGAGGCATGCCATGCCGGTCACCGCAATCGACATCGCGATCATCGTCGCCTATTTTCTCGTTCTGCTGTTCATCGGCTATCTGACAGGCCGCAGGGTCAGGAACATGGAGGATTATGCCGTCGCGGGGAGAAGCCTGGGCTATCCGGCGCTTCTCGGAACGATCATCGGCACGACCATCGGCGCCGGCTCCACAATGGGCAAGGCCGGAAAGGCCTTCGATGTCGGCGCGGCCTTCTTTCTCGCCTCGATGGGCTACGCGATCGGCCTGTTTATCTTCGCCTTTATCGCTCCGGTCATACGCAGGATGTCCATCTGGACCATACCCGAGGCGCTCGTGCTTCGTTACGGACCTCGCATGCGGCTCGTCACCTCGCTGGTGATGATCCTGGGCGTGGTCGCTCTCTTCGGCGGACAGCTGGTCGCCGTGGGGGTGGCCATCTCCACCACGCTCGGCGGGTTCGGCGTCGGCTACACGCAGGCCGTTCTGGCCGCCGGCGTCGTCATGGTGGTCTACACCTTCATGGGCGGGCTGCTCGCGGTCGCCTACACCGACCTGGTGCAGACCGTGATCTTCCTGGCCGGGGTGGGGATTCTGCTTCCCATCTTCGTAATCGGCGACATCGGCGGCGTACGGGCGGCCGTGGAGGTGATGACGCCGCCGGCGGACAACTTCTGGGGAGGACTTACGCCCGCTTACATCATCTCCATCTTTCTCATAGATATCCCGTTCTGCCTCATCGATCCCTCGCTCTGGCAGCGCGCGTCCGCCGCGCGCAACGCCGGGATGATCAAGCGCAGCATGTTCGCCGCGGGCGGGGTCTATATCTTCTGGAGTATTGTCGTTGTTTTTCTGGGCGTTGCCGCGACCAGGCTTTTCCCGACGCTCGCCAGGGGCGCGGGCGACGCCGTCATCCCGCTCGAGGTGGCCAATCACCTCCCGCCCGTGGTCACCGGGCTCTGCGTCGCGGCGATGCTCGCCATCATGATGTCCACGGCGAGCACGGCGCTTCTCATCTCCGGTACGACCTTCAGCCAGGACATCGTAAAGGCCTTCAGGCCCGCCACAGGGGACAAAACGCTTCTGCTCGTCACGCGCCTGTTCATCATATTCATCGGCGCGGCGGGAATCCTCTTCGCGCTCGGCATGCGGGGAATCTTCGATATACTTCTCCTCGCCTTCGCCATTTTCGTTTCCGGCATCTTCATTCCGGCCATGGCGGCGATCTTCTGGAAAAAGGCCACCACGGCGGGAGCCATATCGTCGGCCGCGGCCGCCTCAGTTACGGTTGTGGCTCTGTACGGCCTGAAACTAGGCGGTATGCTTCCCGCGTGGATCGAGCCGATCATAGCGAGTCTCGCGGTGAGCCTTATCGTGATGCTGGTCGTGAGTCATGCCACATGGAAGGAAGAAACCGCAACGCCGAGGCTGTACGGTGGGAAACAGTAAATACGATGTACTCACTACATCGAGTATTTTAACTCAGTGCAGTGAGTACATCAAACCACCCGCCGGCCGTACCCTTACTTCGCGGGCGGCGTGAGGAGGTCCTGAACGCGCACCATGAAACTGCCCAGCACCCCGGCGTATTCCGGCGAGCCCTCCACCCGCACATCGCCGTCGCCCATCGCCTTTACCGTGTCCTTTGCCTCGCCCATCACCTTGAAGGCCCCGTCGATCCCGTTGAACATCATGTGGATAAACGGCGCCTTGCGGCCGTAGATCCCGTGGCCCGACTTGGACTTGCCGGCCTTCACGCGGAGATAGGCCGCGGGCCCCTCGGGCTGCACGGAAAGCTGATAGATGCGGTCGGGCTGCTTCGCCGTCCACGTGTTCATGTCGGTGTCGCCGCCCTTGTTGAGCTGTGAGAGCGCGTTGGTCACCATGTACATGGTGAGCTTGATCTTCAGCTCGCGCTTCTTCGGGTTCTTCGGCTTGTTGTCGGGCATGAGGAGCAGAAGCCCCAGGAAGAGCGGCACCAGCTTGAGGAGCAGCCCGAGCCGCCAGGCGCCCGACACCGAGGGGAGTCCCCCCTTGCCGCCTGTAAAGAGCGCGATCATATCGGCGGGATTCTTGAACGCGATATGAACGCCCGGATCCGGAATGACGCCCTGTATCACGTCGAGCACGCCGTCCTTGAAATGAAGGTACGCGCCCGTTTCCGTCCCTTTAATCGAGAACTGTATGGTACCGTCGATCCCCGCGAGGAGCTTTTTATACAGCCCTCCCCCCTCGTTGTACAGGGTCTTGAACAGCGGGAGGATCGAGCGGAGGATGATGCGAACCGTCAAGTCGACCTTATCTGCCATGTTCCGCCTCCCCCATCATGTCTCGTCGTCCCAGTTTTCGTCTTCCTCGATCTCGCGGCCCATGAGCGCGCTCACCGCCTCGACGATCCCGTCCGCGTCGATCTTGTAATGGTTGTAGAGGTCCTCGGGGTAGCCCACGATGGCGTACGCGTCCGGGATTCCGAGCTTGGTAAAGGCGCAGGCCTTCCCGCTCTCCACGATGACCTCGGCGACGGCCGTACCGAGACCGGACATAACGTTGTGCTCCTCGATGGTCACGATTCGACGCGTCTCCATAACGGCCTTCAGTATGGCCTCCCTGTCGATCGGCTTTATGGTGTGCATGTTGAGGATGCGCACCGAGAGCCCCTGCGTTTCGAGAATTTTGGCCGCACGCACCGCCTGGAGCACCGTCACCCCGCAGCAGACGAGCGTGATGTCCTTCCCGTCACGCATGGTGACCGCTTTTCCTATCTGGAAACCGTAATCGGCCGTGGTATTGACCGGCGGCTCGAATCCCCGCCCGATACGGATGTAGACCGGCCCCGGCCAGTCCATCGCCGCGGCCACCGCGTTCCCCGTCTCGATGCCGTCGGCCGGCACGATGACGGTCATATTGGCGAACGAGCGCATCACCGCGATGTCCTCGGTGCAGTGGTGGGTCGATCCCGCCTGGCCGAAGGAGATGCCGGCATGGGTCGCGATGATCTTCACATCGAGGTTCTGGTAGCAGATATCCGTTCGCACGAACTCGGCGCTGCGAAGCGCCGCGAACACCGCGAAGGTGGACACCACGGGCTTGTATCCCGCGAGCGCGAGTCCCGCGGCCACGCCGAAGAGCGAGTTCTCGGCGATACCCATGTTGATGAAGCGTTCGGGAAATTTCTGTCCGAAATTGCCTATTTTAGTGGATTTCGCGAGGTCGGCGGTCATCGCGATTATTTTAGGGTCCTTTTCGCCGAGCTGGGTGAGCACCTGCCCGTACACCTCGGCCTGGGTAAGCTTGTCGGCCTCCTCAATGGACCATGTCATGCCTTCTGCCATTGCTTTCCTCCTATGCCTTCGCGTAGTAGTTGTCGATGCACGCGAGCGCCTTGTCGCGCATGTCGGAATCGAGGCCGCCGTAGTGCCACTTGTAATCGTTCTCCATGTAATCGACACACTTGCCCTTGACGGTATTGCAGATGACGACCGTGGGTTTGCCCTTGATCGTCCGCGCCTTTTCGATGGCGCCCGCCAGGGCGTTGAAATCGTGTCCGTCTATGCGCAAAACCTCCCAGCCGAAGGAGGCGAACTTCTCGTTGAGGTTCTCGAGCTGGGTGATCTCCTCGGTCGGTCCGTCTATCATCAGATTATTGCGGTCGACGAAGGCGGTCAGGTTGTCAAGTTTATGGAACGCCCCGATGATGGCGGCCTCCCAGACCGACCCCTCGCAGAGCTCGCCGTCGCCCATCACGCAATAGGTCCGGTACGTTTTTTTGGCCATCTTCGCGCCGAGCGCCAGTCCCACTGCTATGCCGAGCCCGTGTCCGAGGGATCCCGTAGACGCGTCACAGCCGGGAACCTTGAGCATGTCCAGGTGCATGCCGAACGGAGAGCCGGTCTTGTTGAAATTCTTCAGCAGGGCCTTGTCGAAATACCCCATCTCGCCCAGTATTGCCGCCCACCCCAGGCCGCCGTGCCCCTTGGAAAGGATGACCCTGTCGCGGTCTTCCCAGCGCGGATTTTTGGGATCGACATTGAGGTATTTATAGTAGAGCGCCACCAGTATGTCGGTCTGTGAAAGCGAACCGCCGATATGCCCCCCGCCCGCGGTGAAGGTGATATCGACGATGGTTTTGCGGATTTCCTTCGCCTTCTCCTGAAGCCGTTTGATGTCTTCCTGCGTTAACGGCATAGCCCCCTCCTTTCAATAAATTGAGTGAGCAACCACTCAGTTTTTCAATACTGACAGCGGTTCGTCTTTTATTGCAAGTCATTTTTTAATGAGAACAGACCCCTTCGAGGGAAGGGCGACAGGAGGTGAGCGGGCGCTCAAAAAAATATGTCAACACCCGTAATAGAGTTGATATTTTATGAACACCGTTCATTACTATGGTAATCGCGTTAAAAGGCATGGTGCCGGCACCGCGCGGTGAGCGCGGAAGGAGCGGCCGTCCCCTCCCCGAATACGCGGCACATCGTCTCAGCGGATCCCGGCGGAAGGGTGTACTCCGCTTCGGAAGCGGCCATTCAGACCACGGGGGTTCAGTCTCGGCGTCACGCGGTACGGATCACGCGAGCAGGTATATCAAACGGAGGTACATGTAATGAGCGGTTACATGGGGAAGTACGTCATCATCAATCTATCGACCGGGAAAAGCGAGGTCGTCAGCCCGGGAGACGAGTTCTATAAAAAATACCTTACCGGTTACGGTATGGGAGCCGCCGTAATCACCGAGCGCCAGAAGGCGAAGATAAATCCCCTTTCACCCGAGGCTCACATCGGTTTCTGTTCGGGAATTCTCACGGGAACGGGAGCCTACTTTTCTGGCCGCTTCATGGTGGTGGGCAAATCACCGCTTACGGGCGGCTGGGGGGATTCCAACTCCGGCGGATTCTTTTCGGTCGAGATCAAGCGCGCCGGCTACGACGCGGTCTTCGTCACGGGAAAGGCGAAGAAACCGGTGTACATCTACATCAACGACGGAAAGGTCGAGATAAAGGACGCGAAGAAGGTCTGGGGCAAGGACACGGTAGAGACCGAGGAGCTCATCCGCGCGGAGCTGAAGGAGAAGAAGGCGCAGATCGCCTGTATCGGCAAGGCCGGCGAGAAGCTCTCTCTCATCTCGGGCGTGGTGACCGACGGGGGCCGTATCGCGGCGCGTTCGGGCCTGGGCGCGGTGATGGGCAGTAAAAACCTGAAGGCACTGGTCGTAAAGGGTTCGGCCAGGGCAACGGTCGCCGACCCGGAAAAGATGAAGGAGCTCAACAAGAAGTTCCTCAAGGCGTTCAAGTTCGTCAACCCCATGGATACCGTGACGGTGGCCATCATCAACTACGTCAGCCAGGTGATCGCGCGTACCGGGATCTCGGTGCCGAGCCAGCCGTCGACCGTCCGCGAGATTTACAAGAAGTACGGCACGAGCGGCCTCACCGTGTACTCGGCGCTGACGGGCGACTCGCCGATAAAGAACTGGTCGGGTGTGGGATACGTCGACTACCCCGGCGCCTACAAGCTATCGGACGAGAGCGTGATCGCCTACCAGAAGAAGAAATACGGCTGCCAGGCATGCCCGCTGGCCTGCGGCGGCGTGATCGATATCAAAAAGGGCCGTTACGGCGGCACCGAGGGCCACAAGCCCGAATATGAAACCCTGTGCTCCTTCGGCGGCCTGCTGCTTCAGGACGACCTGGACACCCTTATCGAGATCAACGAGCTCTGCAACCGCGAGGGGATCGACACCATCTCGGCAGGGGGCGCGGTGGCCTTCGCGATCGAGTGCTTCGAGAAGGGGATAATCGACGATAAACAGACCGGCGGGCTCAAGCTCGGCTGGGGTAAATCGACCGAAATCCTCAAGCTCACCGAGATGATAATCAAGCGCGAGAAGATCGGAAACATTTTGGCCGACGGCGTAAAAGTCGCGGCGAAGAAGATCGGCAAGGGCTCCGAGAAGTTCGCGGTACACGCCGGAGGGCAGGAACTCCCGATGCACGACTCGCGGCTCGATCCCGGCTTCGGCATCATCTACCAGATGGAACCCACCCCCGGCCGCCATACCGTTTCCTCGTATCTCTACGGGCCGCTGTACAAAACGAAAAACCGGTTTCCGTCCGTAAAGAAGATGATCGGCAACGCGAAAAACAAGGAAATGAAAAACCTCGCGCTCTGCCTCGGGACGGCCTACTTCACGAACCTGTTCAACGGCGCCGGCCTCTGCCAGTTCGGCATTCTCACCGGACCGCTTCCCGTGGTGGATTATCTCAACGCTGTCACCGGCTGGAACCTTTCCGCCGACGAGTACCTGAAGGCGGGTGAGCGCGTCTTCAACCTCCGCAAGGCCTTCAATCTCCGCGAGGGGGTCACGCTGGAGGATTCCAGGCTTCACCCGCGGGCTGCCGGTGCCGAACCCGTCAAGAAGGGCCCAATAAAAGGGGTGACGCTGGATATGGAATCGCTTACCAGGGGCTTCTGCGAACTCGCCGGATGGGACTACTCCAGCGGCGGGCCGACAAAAGAAAAGCTCCGCGAACTCGGCATCGCCGATCTGGCGAAGTAGACCTGATCACATTTCGCGTTTAGAAAGGGCGGCCGGAGGGCTCGCCCTTTCTTTTTTCGGCGGCGCCCTTCCGCGCAATGAAACAAAACGAATTACATCTGGCTGATCGTGCGGTTCGACGATTATATATTTGTTGGTTGACAAATAAATAATCGTATGATTGTATCGCATCAATACGGGCTGTGCCTATACCGTGCGCGTCTCCGGAATACATGCGCCGTCACCACTCGCAGACACGGACGGAATAACTACATATCAACAGGAGGATTGAATCATTATGGCGGAAATTCGTCTCGAGAGGATACGGGACCTCGTACAGCGCGAAGTGGAGCGTTACGCCGCCGAGCGGCCGAAATCGAAGGCGCTGTTCGAAAAAGCTCGCCGCAATCTGGTGGGCGGAGTTCCCATGTCGTGGATGCGGATATGGGTGGGCGGCTTCCCTGTTTTTGTGGAAAAGGCCAGGGGGGTGTACATCACCGACGTGGACGGGCACCGCTATCTCGACCTGTGCCTTGGCGACACCGGCGGCCTGTGCGGACACGCTCACCCGAAAATTGTCGGCGCCATTTCGAGCCAGCTTAAAAACAGGGGCACCACCACCATGCTCCCCACCGAGGACTGCATCTGGGTGGGTGAGGAACTGAAACGCAGGTTCAAGCTGCCCTACTGGCAGATACTCATGACGGCCACCGACGCCAACAGGATGGCGCTCAAAGCGGCGCGCGAGTTTACGGGAAGGCATCTCATCCTGTCCATGAACGGCACCTATCACGGTTCGGTCGACGAGACGCTCTGCGTCAATTTCTTCGGCGAGATCATCAACAATCCGGGACTCATGGGGCCGCTGGTTAAGGACCCGACGCAGATGACCAGGATCGTCGACTTCAACGACGTCGAGGCGCTCGAAAAGGCGCTCGCGCCGGGCGACATTGCCTGCGTTATCACCGAGCCGGTGATGACGAACGTGGGTATCATCAACCCCGAGCCGGGCTACCACCAGGCGCTGAGAGAGCTCACGCGGAAATACGGCACCCTGCTCCTGATCGACGAGACCCACTCCATGTGCGCCGGGCCGCGCGGCGTAACGGGCGAGATGAACCTTGAGCCCGATATCTTCGTGGCGGGCAAGTTCATCGCCGGCGGATACCCGGCGGCCATACTCGGCTTCAACGCGGCGATATCCGAATGGATGGCGAACCGCAAGCCCTGGCACGTGTTCTTCGGATTCGGCGGTACGCTTTCGGGCAACGCGGCCGCGGTCGCCGGAATCCGCGCGGCACTGGAGCACGCGATAAACGAAGAGAACTTCGAGCGGATGATACGCCTGGCCAGACGGATGGAAGAGGGACTCGCCGATATTATCAGGCGCAACGGCCTGAGCTGGTACGTGGCGCGCATCGGCTGCCGCGTTGAGTTCCGGTTCCTTCCCAACCCTCCGAAGAACGGCTCGGAGGCCCTGTTCTCCGAGGTTCCGTACAACCCGGTCGATCCGATCATGGAGGGGCTCACCGGTCCGCTCGAGGAGCTCATCCACGTGTACTGCGCCAACCGCGGGATTCTGCTCACCCCGGTCCACGAGATGGCTCTGGTGGGTCCGCAGACGACCGAGAAAGACGTGGACAAATACGTGCGCGTGATCGGAGAGATGGTGTCCGAGCTCATGTAACCGTTATGTACAACGGCCGCACGGACGCGGTGCGGCCGTTTTCTCGTTGACCGGACGCGGTGCGCGGTCAGTGTGACATCCGGCCGGCATTCGCGAATACGGATACAGAGGAACTCCAGTGGGAAGAAAACCGATAAAGGAACAGCGCCGCAGGGAGATTCTGGACGCGCTGTACCGCTGCCTGCTCAAAAAACCATACGGCGAGACGTCGATAAAGGAGATCGGCGCCGAAGCGGGCATCAACTATGCCATGCTGCATTATTATTTCAGGAGCAAGGAGGACATCCTTCTCAACTTTATCGACGATCTCTACGAGCGCTACGACAGGCTGTTCGCGGAACACATGCGGCGTATCGGCGATCCCGATGCATCACACGGGTCGAGCGTTCGCGCCGTTTTCTCGTTCTTCAACGAGCACATCACGACCGATAAGAAGCTGCAGAAGGTGTTTTTCGAGATCTGGGCGGTGGCGCTGTACAATCCGGTCGTGAACGCCCGGCTGCGCAGGATTTACAGCGCGCTGATAGGGGCGGTCGAATCGGCAATTTCAGCGAACGGCGGCCCGCCCCGGGCGGCGCACCTGGCAATCGCGGCCGTGGCGTTTCACGAGGGCATCGGTATTTTTTCGGTCTTCTTCAATTTCAACAAAAAGTACACCACCATGCTGCTGGAGGAGTTCCAGGCGAAGATCGCGGAGATGCTGTGATCCGCGGAGCGCGGAGGCGACTCAGTCGACCTTCCCTTCAATAGCCGTCTCGAGAAGCCTGAGGCGCGCCCAGGCCGCGTGTTCGTCATCCGGTTGAGCGAGCGCTACGATCCTTCTCAGTCGTCTGCCTGCCGATGACCTGTCCCCTTGCACCAGAAAAGCCTCCGCAAGAAAACGGTTGACCCGTATCTCCACGGCCGGCAGCACCTCATACTCGATGGTGCGGGAAAGCCATTCCGGCAGATACGGCATCCGGACCTTCCTGGAGATCAGGCGCTCCTCAAGTGAGATCAGGATACTTATACCCCTGTCGAAAACAGCGAAGACATCGGGCAATATGGTATATATAACGCCGCAGACGTACTGAGCGAGGAACCGGATCGTCCGGTTGCGTTCGTGCAGATTCTCAACTCTCGCGAGGTGCATCACCGCCTTTTTCGACAGGTAAAAAGGCCGCGAAAAGCCCGAGGCCTCGGCAATGGCGAAAATGCACGCGAGAGCGGCGACGGCGTTGTCGAACACGCGCTGCGGCGGCTCGGCCATCTCACGTTCGAGCAGCTCGAAAGCGGAAGCGGTCTCGTTTTTCAGCAGAAGGGCCAGGACACGCACCGCGGTCGGACCGATCTCGCGCGGGAGACCCTCCCCGCCGGAGAGCCGCAGGGCAGCGTCGTAGTCGCCCGCGCAGAAGGCGTGCGCGAGCCGGGCGGCCGCTCCATCCGCGTCGGGCGGGCGGAGTTCTCGCCCGGCCACGGGCAGAAAAGAGATGAGCGCGAGCTTTGAAGGGATTTCATTCAGATCGTGGATGGCCGACATGCTCTGGGTGCGCAGCATCTTCTGCCGGTACAGCACCATGAAGGTGTCGAGCAGATCGTCAGCCTCCGTGATAAAGCGTACGGCCGTCTGCGATGGGATGTCTCCCATCAGGTTCCGCGCGAAGAGCCGTATGTCTTCCTCCACCGCCCTCCGTATGGCGTCGCGGTAGATGTTGATGGTGGTCACCGAGTAATCCATGGGCACGCCCGCGTCCTCGCGCCGCTTCATAACATCAATGATCATGACATCTATCGGATCGTACATTTTAATGCCGCCGGCCGTTTCCGGGATGACGAGCCCCTCACGTTCGAGAATGGCGATTTTCCCGCGCGGATACCCCGTTACCGCCTCTATCTGCGATTCGCTCACCGGCCGATCCCCGGAGGAGCGCCTGTGGGTCTTAAGGATTGCTTTTCCAATTTCAAGCTCTTCCCCGAAAGAATCGCCCGAGGATATGAGACGCTTTATCACATCGAGCGGCAGGAAGCGTTCTTTCTGTATTTTTTTTATGAGTTTTATCCGTTCGACACAGGACGGGTCATAGTAAGCCATGTTCCTGCCGGTTTTAAGCGCGTGCGGAACGAGACCTTCTTTGACGTAATGCTTGATGGTCGAAACGCTCACACCCGAACGCGCGGCGAGTTCGCTTATCCTCAGCAGGTTCTTTGTCTTTTTCATCTCGGTGCCGGTTCGCGCGACGCCGCTTCGTCGCGCCCCTCTTTTCGCCTCCGCGGCGTCCATCGGCAAACATAATCGATCGGCGAGCGACCGCCGCCCGCCGAACCGGTTCACATCGAGCTCCCTGGAAGCGTTTCGGTTAACGGACCATTCCGCCCCCAGCGAAGTTCTCAGGCCGAATCACTTATCCTCCACCAGCACGATCTTATCCACCCTTTTTACGTCGCGCTCGTAAAAAAAAGATCCCGCCAGAAAGAGCGCGCCGCTCACAACCGCGAACAGCGGAAGAAGTTTGAAGGCGGTGATGAGGTCGAAGCGGTCGGACACCATTCCGATGAAGATCGGCCCCAGTGACGATCCCAGCAGACTCTGTACTAT
>JAGODA010000294.1 GCA_017998475.1 Spirochaetota bacterium
CGTTTATGGTGTCGGTGAACCAGAGTATGCGCTTTTCCCTGTCCAGCTCGTTACTGGCGTAAGGAGCGGGCAGGGGCGATAGGTTCTTTCGTCCGTCGAGAAAGAGATATTTAACCGGCGACAGAAAGGGCATGGAAAAGAGAAGCGACGCGCTGCCCTGCCCCTCGTGTATGGTTTTATTTTCATTGGCCGCGAATCCGGTAAGCCGTGAATACGCGGCGCTTATCTTGTTCAAAAGCATTATTCTTTCCTGTTGTGGCCGTAATTCGAGTATCGGACGCCGGTGGGCCGAGCGCCTCAGCCGCGGTCCTTCTCGAGGGATTCGAGATTAAGTTGACTTTTCTCGCGCCGGTTGATGCGCTGATAGAAATACTCCACCAGCACCCAGAGGAATGCCGAGAGCCAGAATATGAAGAATATTTCGAGTACCGAGAATTTCATTGTCTTTCCTCCATCCGCATATTAATAAGCAAGAGGCGTGCCGGGTAAATAAAATAATGCTCCCGTAAGTCCTCGTTTTTCCAGGGGTTTTTCGGGCGTGGCCGGGGCAGGGCCTGCAATACCCCTTTTTGTGGTCTGTTATTAATAACACTGTATCAGAAATGCAACAAATGTTCGGTAGAAACGGCCCGATCTTCCCGCCCAGAAGTTCGATCTCCGCCATCAGATGCGCTTTTTGCGAGGAGCCACCGGATTTTCCATACGCCCGCCCCCGCGACGGGCATGATACGCATCGACGAAGAGTGAGGCGAATTCCCGTTTTTGCCTGTACTTCGATTTCACCATCGTGTAGAATACGCGGATGGATTTGGTGATATTGAATAAATATATATGGAGGAAGATGGGTATGAATCGATCCGCTTCTTTAAAGGCCGTGGTTGTATCGCTGTTTATCACCCTGTGTGTGAGCGGAGCGTGCGGCAAGGGGCCTTCGAGGTCCGATGCGCTTGGCGGCACCATCACCGCACTGGATGGAGAAGTGGCCATAAACGGCGTACCCGCCGCCCTGAACGGGACGGTCGGATACGGGGATACCATTATTACCGGTCTCAAATCATGGTGCCGTATCGTGGTCGATGGTACGAACATTATAAAGCTCGGGCCGGACTCGGTGCTGGTATACCGCCTGGTTAAGGATGATGGCCGCCTCGATCTCCGGCAGGGATATATAGGGGCCGTGCTTAAAAACCTGAAAAACGTGAGGGAATTCCGCGTGACCACCTCCACGGTGGCGGCGGGTATACGGGGAACCGCGCTCTGCGTGGCGGCCGAATCCCCGGATACCACCTATGCCTGCGTGTGCAATGGAAGGATCGGCTTTAAACCTGACGGCGCGAAGGACGAGAAGCTCGTCTCCGCCGCCCACCATCACGCGGCGCGATACGCGCGCGAGAAGGGCCGCGTGGTGGTGCGGGAGGCGGGATTGCAGTATCATACCGACGCGGACATAGAGGCGCTCGCCAAAGCCATCGGCGTTACGGTGGACTGGAGTTCAATCGAATAATAGGTCCCGCCTAACCCTGTGTCAGCGGGGCTACTGCCGGTTCTTTTTCCGCACGGCCAGAAGCAGGTTCGATTTGCCCTTGCCGGTAAGAACGCCGTACCCGAAGCTGAAGGGAAGCGGTTCGCTCTTCCGGCTGTAGGCCAGCGCCAGGTCGGGCTGGTCCGGCGGATTCTGCAGATCCTTGAGCTTTCGCGGGCGCGTGTAGGTCCCGAAGAGCCTGGCGTCCCAGTTGTCCCTGTCGAAGAGCCTGAATGGCATCCCCGAGTCATCCTGTATGACCGTGGAGCTGTGTTCGAGTATATACGAGCACAACTCCGCGAAACCGTCGCGGTGAAGAAGATAAACGGCCGATTTTATCAGGGTATCGAAAGAGCCCAGACTCCGGAAGAACCGCCCCTCGGGAGAGGACGGTTCGAGCACGCGGTCCGAAAGGCGCATGTCGAGATAGACGAGCGTCCGGGGCTCCCCGTCTCCGGGGGCGCGAAAGCGTATGCGGGCTCCGGTAACAGCCGGGGCCGCCCCGCGAATTGTGGAAGCGGCGTCAAGCGGGACCACGTTGCCGGACGGGTCAATACCGATCAGCTCCACCGTAGAAACTCCCAGGCCCAGGCGGGCGGCGAAGATGAGGAGCACCGGTATGGTCCCCGGCAGGTAGCGGTTGGGGAGCTCCCGCTGCATGACGGCGCTGTGAAAATAATTGCGTGAAGCGATGCTCTGTATGGCGCGATGAATGCTCGAAAGTCCTTCGGCGAGCTCGGCGGGCGAGAGATTCAACGGGTCGGGGATGATGCCGGGGTCTTCGAGGGCGATCATTACGTATGTCCGCGCGTCCGGATAGAAGGTGTAGAGGTTCGCCAGATCGGCTCCGCTGAAGGGATAGAAGGCCGTTTTCGCCCGGGGCAGCCCTTCGAGCTGTGCGTCCCTCCACGGAGTAATGGTGTCGATGTTTTCCCCGCGCACCTTTTCCCAGAACGCGTTCATCGACTCGACATGGCGCGCGTACTGAGGGGTTGCCGCCGGCTCGCGGAAGGGACTTTCGGGCCGCTGGGGCATTCCCGCGAGGAAGAGGGCCAGGTCGTTCCAGTACGGGTTTGTCCGGGTCCTTTCCAGTTTCTCGGCCGTGGCGCAATGGTACAGTCCGAACAGGAGCAGCATAAGCAGGATGGAGGTCTTTTTTTTCATTGCGGCGTTCTCCGATGTGGGGACATTTTCAGGGTGAACCTTTCTGCGTTATTCGGGCCGGCACATCACCAGCGCTGTACTCGACAGGATGGGGAGTCCATCGGGGCCGGGGCTCTTTTCATCTTCCTTCGGGTTACTCGATTACACGGTATTAAGGCATTTCCTGTCAAACGGCCTGGGAAGATTTTGTTTTTTTTGTCTAAAAGTCAATTATATTGCGTGTTTTTGGTTTATTTTCTTGACATTTTTGTGCTATGATCTTAATTAACCGGTCAATTTAATCGTTTGGTTAATACCTTTTACGTTTCCCGCCATCGATTAAACCGCGGACGTTCGAACGATTCGTATCGTTTATAAGTTCTCTATTATTGATCAGTCCTTGCACGGCCACGGTACCGCCGCGGCCGGGGAATCGTGTATGACCTTTTCGAAAGGAAGTTCGTGATGTTAAACTTCGAACAGATCCAGACCAGGGACCGCATTCTTCAGGCGGCCAAAAAAGAATTCGCCGAGCGCGGTTACGACGGGGCCCGGATGAGCTCGATAGCGCGCAGGGCGGGCGTGAACCAGGCGTTAATCCACTACTATTTCGAGAACAAGGAACAGCTCTACGTGCGGGTGCTGCACCTTATCCTCGGGGTGGACAAGGAACCGGAGTTCACGAACGAGGCCGTTTTCGAATCGCTCTCCCCGTCACAGCGCCTGTACGCCATTATCTATTTCCTTGTCTATACTCACCTCGCGGAGTATGACCGCGATTTCAACCGCATCATCGCCATCGAGCTGGCGCGCGGCCACCAGCACATACGCGAGATCGTCGCGCGCTATTTCATTCCGCGGATGGAGCGCATCGAGCGCACCATTCTGGACGGTATCGACTCGGGCGAGTTCGAATGCGAAAACCCCATGCTCTTCGTGCTCGGCCTCATTTCATTCGTGCTGAACTACGGCGACCGCGAGAACTGGGAGGAAACGCCGTGGTTCGATCGTATCTTCAGCGAGGGGTACCGGGAAAGGGTGCTCTCGTTCCTGTTGAACCACTCGTTTAAATCGCTTCTTCCCGCCGGCGGGACGCTCGTCATCCCGTCGCTTCCGGAAAGGGAGATGGCGATGCTGAAAGAGACCATCGAGAAAACCAATACTCAAAGAAGAGGAGATATCCGTGCATAGCAAACTGAAAGTACACATCGCGATTCTGGCCGCGTTCGCCCTCATGGCGACGGCGCGTCCCGCGACGGGCCAGGAGACGCCTCCCGCCGGGGGCGAAAAGTCGGCGACGATCACCATCGCCGGGCACGTCATCACGCTGGAGCGGGCGATCGATCTTGTGCTCCGGAACAACCTTACGCTCCAGTCGGCCAAGTACAACGTGATCATGAGCGACAGCGACTTCGAGCGTTATAACGGGAAGTTCGGTCCCACCCTCAACCTCGAGGGCGGTTACGCGAACCAGAAGTCACCGCCGACCAGCATGTCGGCGTTCACCGGCGACCGCCAGTACCAGTACGACGCCTCGGCGTCGATCTCGAA
>JAGODA010000295.1 GCA_017998475.1 Spirochaetota bacterium
GCACAGCACCGTGCTCACCTGGTCCCTGTACGCCCCCGCGCAGCTCTTCTTCGCGCTTTCGTGCTTTTATTAGGTCCGCCTCGGCCTCTATTTATCTTGACTCCCGCCGTTTCGCGCGTATACCATACCCTCCATCCTGAAAGGAGGGACCAGCCATGAACGCCCGTCTACGTCGCGGAATCCCGTGTCTTTTCGCACTCATCGCGCTTTTCGCGGGGGGACCGCCCAACGCCCTGTCATATACCGACGCGGATCTCCGGCAGGCGATCGCCGAAAACGAGAGGGAGAAGCGCCTCGCCGAGTACAAGGACAACGAGACCACCCTCAAGCTGAAGCTCGAGGTGCTCGACCTCATCAACGAAAACAGGGCCCGGCACGGCGTGTCGGCCCTCAGGCTGGACATCCTGGCCTCGCGCGTCGCCAGCAAGACCGCTTCCGAGGCCTCGAAGGGCGATTACTACGGGCACTGGAACCTGCGCGGCGAGAAGCCCTATCACCGCTACGCCTTCGCCGGCGGCATGGACCACGTTATGGAAAACGCCTCGATGATCCAGGGCGGCGGCCCCATGACGAAGGACTACGCGCAGGTACTGTCGTTCATAAAAAAAATGCACATGCTGATGTACAACGAGACCCCGCCCAACGACGGACACCGGAGGAATATCCTTATGCCCTCCCACACGCATGCGGGGCTGGGATTTTCCATGATAGAAAACCGCTTCCGTTACTACGAACTGTTCGTGGACCGCTACCTGGAGTTCGACGCGGCGCCCGCGGCGGTGAAGGTCGGAGAGAAGGTGCCGGTGTCGGGACGGGTCGCCGTGCCGGGATACGGAGTGTTTTTCGCCACGGTATATTACGAGCCCTTTCCCGAGCCCATGACGCCCTCGCAGCTCAGGGGGATGGGCGGGTATCCGGACTTCACGAACACCAGGGCGGCGAACCTGCCGTACTGGCAGATCGAGTACGACGAGGCGAGCGGAAAGTTCGCGTTCAGTTTCCCCGCGGCGCGCGCGGGGCTGTATTACGTGCATATTTATATCAAAAGAGGACACACGGGGAAAGAGCCGCCTTCGTCGGTTTCGACCGCCGGGCTCTCGCCGGTTTCGGGACTGGTAATCCGGGCCGACTGACCGTCCCCTTGAAATAGTATTGTCGTCCGATGTCCGATGGTATATATTGAACATATCGCGCGCGTGGGCGAGAGGGGTGTTCCCCGATCCGTCGGGGGAACGCTTTAATAAACCGCACGCGCTCTGTCGTAAGAATCACGCTCATCCTGAAAGGAGAACATCCATGTGGGAGTATACCGATAAAGTTAAGGACCTCTACACGCATCCCAAAAACGTGGGTACCATAGACAACGCCGACGCGGTGGGCGAGGTGGGAAGCATCGTCTGCGGCGACGCCCTCACCCTCTACCTCAAAATTGAGGACAACGTCATCAAGGACGCGAAGTTCCAGACCTTCGGCTGCGGGAGCGCCATCGCCTCGTCGTCGGCGCTCACCGAGATGATCATCGGCAGGACCGTGGAGGAGGCCGAAAAGATCACCAATCGCGACATCGCCGACTATCTGGGAGGGCTACCGGAGCAGAAGATGCACTGCTCGGTTATGGGCCGCGAGGCGCTGGAGAAGGCGCTGGCCAACTGGAGGGGCGAGGAGGTGGCCGCGCACGAGGACACCGAGGGCGAGGTCATCTGCCAGTGTTTCGGGGTGACCGATCCGCTCATCCGGAAGGTGATTCGCGAGAATAAGCTGAAGACCGTCGAGGACGTCACCAATTACACCAAGGCGGGAGGCGCCTGCGGGTCGTGCATTCATAAAATCGAGGACATACTTACCGAGGAGCTTAAAAACCAGCCGGTCGCCGCCGGCGCGTCGGTGAAGGCCGAGAAGCGCCCCCTGTCGAACATCCGGCGCATGCAGCTTGTGGAGGAGACCATAAGCGACGTGGTGAGGCCGATCTTACAGAAGGACGGCGGGAACATCGAGCTCGTCGACATCGACGGCAAGAGGGTGATGGTGGCGCTCCGGGGGGCCTGCGCGAACTGCCTGGTGTCGGACGTCACATTGAAGAACCTGGTGCAGGAGAAGCTTCGCGAGTTCGTCGAGGACGACATCGAAGTGATCGAGGTGCGATAGGAGGCCATGGCGATGAACAGGACGGTGTATCTCGACAACAACGCGACGACAATGGTGGACCCCGAGGTGCTGGACGCCATGCTGCCCTTTCTTAAAGAACGCTACGGCAACCCCTCCAGCATGCACGACTTCGGCGGCGACGTGGCGAAGGACGTGGAGCTCGCGCGTATGCGCGTGGCGGAGCTCCTGGGCGCGGAGAACGATTACGAGATCGTCTTTACCGGGTGCGGCACGGAATCGGACAACTTCGCGATACTGGGGACGCTCGCCTATTTCCGGGACCGCCGTCACATCATCACCTCGAAGGTGGAGCACCCCGCGGTGCTGAACCTGTACCGCAAACTGGAGCGCGAAGGGTACCGCGCGAGCTACGTTCCGGTGGACCGCGACGGCAACCTGGACATGGAATTTTTAAGGAAGTCGATCGATGACGATACCGCGATCGTTTCCATCATGCACGCGAACAACGAGACCGGCGTGATCTTCCCGGTGGAGGAGATAGGAGCGCTCTGCCGCGAGCGCGGCGTGCCCTTCCATATCGACGGGGTACAGGCCGCGGGCAAAATTCCGGTCGATGTAAAGAAGATCCAGTGCGACCTGTACTCCATCTCCGGGCACAAGTTCCACGCGCCCAAGGGGATGGGCGCGCTGTACATCCGGCGCGGCACGCGTATCCGGCCGCTCATGTACGGCGGCCACCAGGAGCGGGGAAGGCGTCCCGGCACCGAGAACGTGCCCGGCATAGTCTCCATGGGGAAGGCCGCCGAGCTCGCCCTCCGGCACCTGCCGGACGAGGAGCGCGTGCGCGCGCTCAGGGACAGGCTGGAGAGCGCCATCCTCTCCCGCTTCTCGAACGTGCAGCTTAACGGCGCGAAGGACGCGCGCGTGCCCAACACAACGAACGTCGGTTTCGAGTACATCGAGGGCGAGGCGATACTGCTGTACCTCAACGAGAAGGGGATCGCGGCGTCGTCGGGATCGGCGTGCTCGTCGGGCTCGCTGGAGCCATCGCACGTACTGCGGGCCATGGGCGTGCCCTTCACCGCGGCGCACGGCTCCATCCGCTTTTCGCTGAGCCGCTTCACCACCGAAGAGGAGATCGATTACACCGTTTCGGTCCTGCCGGAGATAATCGAGAGGCTTCTGGAGATCTCGCCCTTCTGGGACAGCGCGACCAGACAGTGCCGTCCCGTCACACTGTAAGGCCCGGCCCTCTTTTCGATTTCGAGCTCAGTTCGGTTCGCTGGAATGCTCCGGCGAATCATAGAGCCTGATCCGCGGGTTGTTGCCGGTAAAATACTGCATGGACCAGATGTCGGAGAAGAGGATGACCGGCCTTCCCCGGTCGTCGGCCCCCTCGGCGCAGCCATGCGGAAGCGAGAGCGATCCGCCGTTCGTTCCCTCCGCGTCCCCCAGCCATCGCGTTACGCTCCACGGCTTCATCTCGAGGTTCGAGTCGACTCCGTACTCGTCCTTCAGCCGGTACTGCAGCACCTCGAACTGGAGCGGCCCCACAGCGCCGAGGAGCGGCAGGTTCCCCTGGTGGTTTTTCAGAAAGAACGACTGTACGATGTCCTCGGCGAGCAGGTGGTCGAGCCCCTTGCGGAACGACTTGTAGCTCGAGGAGGAAACATTCTGCACGTAGGCGAAGCATTCGGGCGCGAACCTGGGGATCTCGTTGTACCGGAGCTCAGGGTCCGTGCTCAGCGTGTCGCCGATGCGGAAGTCGGCGTTGGTGACGAATCCGATGATGTCGCCCGCGTAGGCCTCGTCGGCGGTCTCGCGCTCGCGGCCGAACATGGAATGCGAGTTCGAGATGCGCACCTCGCGGCGGCTGCGCGTGTTCCAGACGGTCATGTCGCGCTCGAATTTCCCGGAACACACGCGCGCGAAGACCATCCTGTCCCTGTGCTGGGGGTTCATGTTCGTCTGTATCTTGAACACGAAGGCCGAAAACGGCGGGCCCTCTATGGGTATCATCGAGCCGTTCGATCCGCGGGGAAGGGGCTCCCGGGAATATTCGAGGAAGCGGTCGAGCAG
>JAGODA010000296.1 GCA_017998475.1 Spirochaetota bacterium
GGACGCGGTCCTTAGTAACGGCGGCCTCGGACGGCTCGCCGCCTGTTTCATGGACTCGCTCGCCACGCTGGAAATCCCGGCCGTAGGGTACGGCATCCGCTACGACTACGGCATTTTCTTCCAGCGCATCATCAACGGCTACCAGGTCGAGACGCCGGACAACTGGCTGCGATTCGGCAATCCCTGGGAGTTCCCGCGCCCGGAATTTCTCTATCCCGTAAAGTTTTACGGCCGGGTGCACCAGTACCACGACGACGCCGGCCGTTTCCGCGCCGACTGGGCCGACACCGAGGTGCTCCTGGCAATGGCGTATGATACGCCGGTGCCAGGTTTCCGAAACAACACCGTAAACAACCTGCGCCTGTGGTCGGCGAAGTCCACACGCGAGTTCGACCTGGGCTACTTCAACGACGGCGACTACGAGCGCGCCGTGTCCGAAAAGGCGCAGTCCGAGACCATCTCCAAGGTGCTGTACCCGAACGACAACATCTTCGAGGGCAGGGAGCTTCGCCTCAAGCAGGAGTACTTCTTCGTCTCGGCGACGCTTCAGGACATCATGCGCCGCTACCGGAAGACCCACGATGGTTTTGCGGAGTTTCCCGAAAAAGTCGCCATCCAGCTTAACGACACGCACCCGGCGATCGCGATACCCGAACTGATGCGCGTGCTCGTGGACCGCGAGCGCCTGGAGTGGGACGAGGCCTGGGACATCTGTCTGGGCACTTTCGGCTACACCAACCACACGGTGCTGCCCGAAGCGCTCGAAAAATGGCCGGCGGCGCTCATGGAACGCGTCCTGCCGCGCCATCTCCAGATCATCTACGAGATCAACCGCCGCTTTCTCGAGCGCGTGAGCCTGGCCTTTCCCGGCGACGGCGGGAAACTCGCGCGCATGTCCATCATCGAGGAGGGTCCGGAGAAGCGCGTGCGCATGGCGAACCTCGCCATCGCCGGGAGCCGTTCGGTGAACGGCGTGGCCGCGCTGCACACCGAGATAATCAAGGCGACGCTCTTCAGGGATTTTCACGAGCTGTGGCCCGGGCGTTTCAACAACAAGACCAACGGCATCACCCAGCGCCGCTGGCTCATGCACTGCAACCCGGCGCTCGCCTCGCTTATCGGCTCGCGCATCGGCGACGGCTGGGTGAGGGACCTCGACCGTCTGCGCGATCTCGAACCTCTCGCCGACGACGCGTCCTTTCGCGAGGAGTGGATGGCGGTAAAGCGGGAGAACAAAAAGACCCTTGCGCGGTTCGTGGACGAGCAGTGCGATATCGCGGTGGACCCGGACTCGATGTTCGACTGCCAGGTTAAACGCATACACGAGTACAAGCGCCAGCTTCTCAACGCGCTGCACGCGGTAACGCTCTACAACAGGGCGCGCGCGGGCCGCGCCACGGGCGCCGTTCCGCGCACGATTATCTTCTCCGGGAAGGCCGCGCCGGGATATCATACTGCGAAGCTCATTATAAAGCTCATCACCTCCATCGCCAGGGTCGTCAACGCGGACCAGGCGACACGCGATGCGCTTCGGGTGGTTTTTCTTCCGAACTACTCGGTCACGGTGGCCGAACGGCTCATTCCCGCGGCGGACCTTTCCGAGCAGATATCGACGGCAGGCACCGAGGCGTCGGGCACCGGCAACATGAAGTTCGCGCTTAACGGCGCCCTGACCATAGGAACGCTTGACGGGGCGAATATCGAGATCGCCGAGGAGGTGGGGGACGACAACATCTTCATCTTCGGCCTCAGGTCGAACGAGGTGGACGAGCTCCGTGCCTCCGGCTACAGGCCGCGAGGCCGGTACGAGAGCGAACGGGAGCTCAGGGAGGCCGTCGACCTTATCGCCGGCGGCTATTTCAGCCCGACGGAACCGGCGCTCTTCCGGCCGATCGTCGACTCGCTCATGGAGCGCGACCATTATCTTCTTTTCGCGGATTACGCGGAATATGTGCGATGCCAGGAGAGGGTCGAAGAGGTGTACGCGGACCGGGAGCGATGGGCGCGCATGTCAATACTCAATGTCGCGCGCATAGGAAAGTTTTCGAGCGACCGCACCATCGCCGAATACTGCCGCGACATCTGGAAGGCAATCCCCGTTCCGATCGAGCTGGGAAGGAAAAAGCGTTCCTGAAGGCGGGAAAAGGAAGGCGGGCCTACCGTACGGATTCCGCGCGCCGCGGGCCGGCAGCGGCGGCGTTGTACTCGTCGAGGGCGCGGAAGAACGCGTCGATATTGCGAAGCGGGGTCCCGGGAGGGATGTCGCACCCCGACGAGAGGACGAAGTTCGGATATCCGGATGTTGTCGCGAGCAGGTCTGACGTTGTACGGTGCACGCTTTCTTCCGTTCCGTTTTTGAGAACTCCCGCGGGGTCGATGTTGCCGAACGCGGGTATTTCCGGCGGCACCGCGGCGAGAACCCCCGGCATGTCCGCGGCGTTTCCGAAATGGAGCCCCATGGCCCCGGTGGACACCATTGAACCGACATGGCGTTTCGAGGCCGCGCAGTTGTGCAGAATCACCATGAAATGGCCGTCCTGTACGGCGTCCACGATCATCCTGACGTACCGCGATGAAAACTCGTCGCAGTGCGCGGGAGAGATAAGCCCAGCCGCGGGCTCCGCGATCACTATCCCGTTGACTCCGGACTCCTTGAACGCACGCGCGTAGGCGATGAGGAACTCGGTGGCCTTGCGGACGATCACGTGAAGCGTTTCGGGCTCGGCCTGGACGTTCATGAGGGCCTCGGTCATGCCGCAGAGCCTTCCGGCGAGCGAGAACGGCCCGATGTGACAGCCGAATACCGGCCTGTTGCCGATCCACGAGGCGGTGAGCGAGGCGGCCTCGAGATAAATCCCGGTGCGTCCGGCGCCGACGGAGGGTAGTGAGAGCGAATCGGCGGTATCGGCGTCCGGTACCAGACTTCCGATAATCGTCGGGGCTTCGTTCGGCATGCGGCGCACCCCGGCGCCGAAGGCTTCGGCCTCCACGGAGAGATCCATCGCGGTGATCGAGGCGGCGGAGGGAAAGCGCGCGGCGAGCGCGGAGGCGCAGAACGCCTGGGTACGGGCATCGCCGAGCATCTCGTCGATGCCCGTACCCGTCAGATCGGCCCCGCTGAAGACCATCAGCGGGAATGCACACCTGGTTTCGGAGGAAATCACCGAGCTGACCCATTCCCGCATATTCCGCCTCATCGCTCTTTTCCCTTCCAGAGTTATAGTTTTATCCGTAGCGCCCATCCGGATCAGTTGCCGAGCAGCCGCTTCACGACGTCCACGGCGCTCGCGGCGTCGGGCGCGTAGCCGTGGGCGCCGATGTCGTCGGCGAACGCCTGGGTGACCGGCGCGCCGCCGACCATCACCTTCACCTCGTCGCCGAGTCCCGCCTCACGCAGGGCGTCCATCACGTCTTTCATGTACACCATCGTGGTGGTGAGGAGCGAGGAGAGCCCGATGACGCGGGCTCCGCTCTCCCGTGCCGCGCTGATGAATTTGTCCGCCGGGGCGTCGATGCCGATATCCACCACGTCGTAGCCCGCTCCCTGGAGCATGTAGCAGACGATGTTCTTGCCGATGTCATGGAGATCGCCGAGCACCGTCCCCATCACGACCGTCCCCTTGGATTGCACCTTCTCGCGAAGCAGGATGGGCTTTATGATCTCCAGTCCGGCCTTCATGGCGCGAGCGGCCACCAGCACCTCGGGGACGAACACCTCATTCTCCCTGAATTTCACCCCGATCGAGTTCATACCGGCGACAAGCCCCTGGTTGAGGATGTCGCTCACCGCGACTCCCTTCTCGATGCACGATTCAACGAGCGCCTTTACGTCGTTCTGCCTGCCCGCTTCTACCTTTTCCGCGATCTCTTTCAGCATTTCCATCTGGTTTCCTCCGGAAGCATTCTAGACTATCGTTGGACATACATTTCACTATAAGCCACCCTGTATGTCAGGGCCGCCCAGCGCCGTATTTGACGGCGGCATGGAACATCGCGATGCAGTTCAGAGGGTCGACCCCCGGGTGGAGCGAGTTCGAGTCGCACAGGATGTATCCGCCGCCCTCGGCCGCGTCGGCGATCGCCCTGCGAACGGCTTCCTCCACCTGCTCGGGCGTGCCGTTCGGCAGAAGGTCGACGCAGTCGATGTTCCCGATGAGGCACAGC
>JAGODA010000297.1 GCA_017998475.1 Spirochaetota bacterium
CCTCAACCCCTCTTACGTAAATTTATATATGCATCTTTTGTAATACAATATAATGTCCAGGTGCCATTTAATTTGCAACCATAATATTGCCTTCGCTGTTGTAAAACCGCCTTCCACAAGGAACCTGAATTTTTCTTGTCACCCCGGGGGAAAGAGGCACAATGGTACTCCTTATGCGCATATTACAGTCGACACCACGCGGTATAATGGCGCTCGTAACCGCCGCCTTTTTGCTGTCGGCGTTCCCGCCGCACGCCGGAGGCCTGTACGCCTGGACGCTGGGTGGTCTTGCCCGCATACCCGGCGCCGCGGCACCCTCCATCGACACGGGAAAGGCGGAACCCGCCGCCGGGGAAAAATGCCTGTTTGACGCCGTCAACGACCTCTCAATCTGCGACGATCCCGAGGTGCGCAAATTCATTCACGTCTATCTTACCGGAGGCCGACCCTACACGATTCGCGCGCTTCAGCGCTCGGAGCTCTATCTCGACGAAGTGCATCGGATCGTGCGCGACACGCCGGGGGCGCCTCCCGACATCGCCCTCCTGCCCCTTCTCGAAAGCGGATACAGCCCGGTCGCCGTGTCACGGAGCCGCGCGGTGGGGCTGTGGCAGTTTCTGGGTGGAACGGCGAAAATCCTGGGGCTGCGGGACGACGCATGGGTGGACGAGCGGCGCGACATCGAAAAATCGACGGTCGCGGCCATGCGCCACCTGGCCAACCTCAATTCGGTGTTCGGCTCGTGGGACCTCGCGCTCGCCGCGTATAACGGGGGTGCCGGCTATCTTCGGCGCTCCATGATTAAAACCGGCCGCGCCACTTTACCGGCGCTCAAGAAGGCGGGCGCGCTTCGCCGCGAGACCTCCGAGTACGTGGCGCGCTACGCGGCGCTCATGGTGATCTTTAAAAACCGGGACCTCTTCGGATTGACGGAGGAGATGGAACAGCACGAGCCGCGGGAGATCGGGGTCATCGAGCTCGAATTTCCGGCCCATCTCGAACGCCTCTCGCGCGTCGCCGGCGTCACGGTGGAGGAGATACGCGCGCTCAACCCGCAGCTAAAGTCGGTGCTCACGCCCGTCTACGCGCGCGACTACCGGCTCCGGCTTCCGGTCGAGGCGATACGCGCGCTCGAGGAAAGCGACGACACCGGCTACGCGATCAGGTTTACGGAGATCAAAAAGCACGTGGTGCGCCGGGGAGAATCGATCAATAAAATCGCCGCGCGCTACAACAGCAATCCCGAAACCATCATGCTCATCAATAACATCCAGAACCCGGCGAAACTCCGCCCGGGCCGGACACTCTATATTCCGATCTGACCGGTATCGAGCCGTGTCGAGAGGCGCGCGCCCACCTGGGCCACCACGCGCGACGAGGCATAGCTGGCGATCTTCCCCGCCCTGTCCAGCGGAAGCCCGCGTGCGAGGCCGTACAGCATGCCCGCGGCGTACATGTCGCCCGCGCCGTTCGTGTTGACCGCCTTCACCCTGAAGGGCTCTATGCGGTGGGTGATATTCCCCGAACGGACCAGGCTCCCCTTCTCTCCCAGCTTGACCACGGCGATGTCGCACATCGACGCCATCGCCTCGAGCGCCTTCTCGCCCCGCTCCCCGGTGAAAGCGGCCGCTTCGTCCTCGTTGGCGTAGAGCACATCGGCGTATTCAATGGCGATCTTTTTCAATTCGTCCAGGTTCCGGCCGATGAGCGAGGGATCTGCCAGGTCGATCGACACCTTCACGCCGTTCTCGCGCGCGATGTGCATCGCGTACAGCGTGGCCTCCTTCATGGCGCCCTCCAGCATGTATCCCTCCACGTGGAGCGCCCGGGCCGAACGGACATCCTCCGCCGCCACGTCCTCTTTCACGAAAAATACCGCGGCCCCCAGGTGGGTCGCGAAGGTGCGCTCGGAGTCGTCTGTTATAAGCGTGATGGCATGGCCCGTCATGGACCCGTGGCGCGCCAGGCGCGTCGATACCCCCATGCGCTCGCTCTCCTCCCTGTACAGCTCGCCGAATTCGTCGCCGCCGACCTTCCCCATGAATACGGCCGAACCCCCGAGCGCCGCGACCCCCGCCGCGGTGTTGGCGGCGCTGCCTCCGGGGGTCTTTTCGATGGCATGACCCGTGAGCGCACCGAGAATGGAGCGGCTCCGTTCCGCGTCGACCAGCTGCATGGTCCCCTTCTTTAACCCCAGCCGGTCGAGCGTCGCCTCGTCCACACGGATGGTGAGGTCCATCAGGGCCGATCCGATTCCGACAACGTCAATCATATGTTCCTCCGAGGACAGTCGAAATATCGCCGAATACGGGCTCCGGGCGCGGGCACCCATCACCCCCACTATTAACGGCAAATCCATGAATACTTGATATTTTCTTAAAGGAAACGCCCCAGGTTTCAATCGAAAAACCATGGAGGGCCCATGAATATCGTCATATTCACCGACACCTTTCTCCCCAAGATCGACGGCGTCGCCGTTTCGGTCGAGAACTTTTCGCGCCTGCTCGCGCTCCGCGGGCACAATTTCGTGATCTGCTGCCCGCGCTACGGCGAGGACGATCCCATGGAACTCGGCGAGCGTATCAAGATCGTCCGCTTCGGGAATTTTCCTCTGCCCTCTTACCCGGACATAAAGGTCGCGCTTCCGGCCTTTAAAAAAATCCGGGAGGCGATGACGGTCTTCGCCCCGGACCTCGTCCACATACAGTCGCCGGGCCTTATGGGAATCTACGGCGTGCTCGCGGCGCGCTGGTACGGCGTTCCGATGATCGGCACCTATCACACCCTGGTGTCCGAGCAGACCACCTACCTCTCACCTGCCCGGATGCTCAGGCTCGATCGGATCGTCAACCTCTACCGAAAGGTGCGTCGGACAACCGCCCCCGCGCCCGTGCGGGGATCTTCCAGGAAAACCGTCACCCAGCGCCTGGTCCAGCGCTCCTGCAACTGGCTCTACGAACGGAAGCGGCTCATCATAAGCCCGAGCCACCGGATTAAAAGCGTGCTCGAGGAACAGCGCGTTCGTACGCCGATAGAAGTCATCTCGAACGGCATGGACCTCTCCGTGTTCAGGGGCGATGTCAAAAAGTCCCCCGGCTCCCCGCCGCGTCTGCTCCACGTGGGCAGGATATCCTTCGAGAAGAACTGCGACGTGGTGCTCGACGCCTTCGCCCTTATCCGCCGCTCGGTTCCTGGTGCGACGCTCACACTTACAGGCGACGGACCGGCGCTCGAATCGCTCAGAACGCTCGCGAAACGGCTCGATATCGCCGACGCGGTCGACTTCACCGGCTTCGTGCCGCGCGCGGAGCTTCCCGGTCTCTACCCGCGTTACGACCTCTTCCTTACCGCGTCCACCATGGAAACCCAGGGCCTTGTGGTGCTCGAGGCGATCGCGAGCGGTCTGCCCTGCGTCGGGGTCGACGCGTACGCGCTTCCCGAGCTCATCCATCACGGTGAAAACGGCTTTATCGTCCGCCCCTTCGACCCTGAGGAGATGGCATCCCGGGCGCTCGACATTCTCGGCGATCCGGCCCGGTTCAGCTCCTTTTCGGCCGCGGGCCTGAGAATAGCCGCGGAGCACGATATCGTCCGCTGCGCCCTCCACCTTGAAGACGTGTACCGTCGCCAGTCGCGGGCCGCGGACGCAAACAAGCTACAGGCCGCCGGAGCCGCTCCGTTACGTATTCGATACCGGATGCTCCGAAAATCTGCTTGATCGTCGCTCCCGTTGCGGTGTATCGTCGAAACGGCGGTCGGCATCCGCGCCGATTCCGCACACCATAACACCGGGCGGTGCTCGCATGATCTCACGGATCGACCATGTCTCGATAGCGGTACGCGACTACGAAAAAGCGGAGAGGTTCTTCCGCGATATACTGGGCGTGGTACAGGGCGCCGCGGCCGAAGACACAAGGATGAAATACGTCTGGCGCATCTTCTCGCTCGGCGACCTCACCCGGCTCGAGATACTCAATCCCACCGGACAGGGGAGCTTTCTCGACGGTTTTTTAAAGAACCGCGAGGGGGGCGTGCATCACATAACGCTCCAGACGCCGGACATCCAGAAGGCCCGCGGAGTGCTGGAGGCCAACGGGATTCCCTACTTCGGCTATAACGAGTATCCCGGCGGCGTATGGAAGGAGCTCTTCATCCA
>JAGODA010000298.1 GCA_017998475.1 Spirochaetota bacterium
GTGTAATACTATATATAATAAATTATGTCAACTAAAAATATTATAGTATGCCCGATGCCGCGGGGGTGCGCTTCGGGCGTAAAGCGGGTCCGGAGATGCCAGTGCGGGATAGTGTACAAAAATAATATAAAGAAGAAAATATTTGACAAATGCGATTGCCGGTACTAGTCTACTCATGGCTTTTCGTCCCATCGAATGGCGCGTAATGGAGTGACGCGTCAATTCCCGGATTACATCACCGAGGGTGACATGGAGGTAGGTACATGATGACGAGGATAAGAGGCGGACGGGCGATCGCGGTTGCGGTACTGCTCCTGGTCGCCGTGGCGGTGCTGCCGGTCCACGCCTATTTGGGGCGGAGCATTGATTATCTGCCGATAGAAGTGGAGACGATTTCCCGTTACAGCGAAGACAGAATTGCCTACCAGCAGATACAGACCGCGCCGAACCTTGGCAGCGACGACTCGGTCGCGAGCCTCCTGATAATAAAGGACCGGAAAATGTACCTCCTGAGGGATGGATTCGACGATCCGAGGGTGGTCCGCACCCAGCAGCTGTTGATCGAGAAGGAGAGCGCGATCGTGGGTGATGTATGGGTCAACAAGATTAACAGCAAGCCCGATTACATCCGGATCACCGACCGCCGGATCGAGATCATGAAGAATTTCAGCGAAGAGTTCGTATCGAAGCAGTTCGGTCCGTTTTATATCTCGGTGCGCAATGCCTTCCTCAACAAGCACGCGCAGATATTCAGGCAGCTTATGAATAACCGCGCCGAATCCGGGCTTGTCGTCGAGCGGGTTCCGCTACCCAAGCCGCTCTATGTGGGTGCTCCCGAGGAGCCGACCAAGTACGCCACCTATGTTATCGGCAAAACAATCGACGAAAAGCTTTACTACGCGATCGATTCGGACGGAGACGGGATTACCGAAACCTTCACCGTCAATATTCCGGACGGGTTCCACTGGGGATACAAGTCGGGCCCGAATATCATCCTCATACTGAACAATGCCGACGAAGAGGTGAAGGGGATCATCGGAAAGCTCGCCCATGAGGCATACTACGGAACGCCCGATGAAGAGAAGAACATCATCCAGAACTTTCCCAAGGACTCGGACATCATTCAGGAATTCAACCTCGACGCCGCCGTCCGGGCCTCCGATACGAAAAAATAACCCGGTAGTTCCGCGGCGTCACGTTAAAAGAGCGGGGTCGATGCCCCGCTCTTTTAACGTTCAACCGGTACCCGCCCCGGCCGCCTTTTTGAGGTCCTCAAGTAGCCGGTAGTCGTTTCCGGTGATGCTTCCCATGGCGACGCGGGGCTTGGTGGTGGGGCCGTGAAAGTCGGACCCCGCGGTAACCAGAAGGCCGGTCCTGCGGGCGTACCCGAGATAAAACTCGATATCCTCCGGCCCGTGATAGCTCGAGACGGCCTCGATGCCCAGAATGCCATACTTCCTGATAATATCGAGCCACTCCCTTTTCCGAACGAATTTCGGATGGGCGAGGACGGGCACGCCGCCGGCGTTTTTAATGGCTTTCACGCCTTCGGATGTGGAAATCGATTCGAAAGGTACATATGCCGGCCTGCCCTCGAGCAGGAATTCGCGGTAGAAATGAAAGAGGCGGTTATCGGCTTTGGTCCCGTGGAAATATTCCGCGAGTCGCGGGTCGGCGGCGTTATCGGGATTTTCGAGAACCCCTCGCGTTATCGCCGTTGCCGTGGGGGCGCGCCCGCCGGCGATTTCCCATACCCGGCCCTCGTCGACGGCAAAACCGATCGCCTGGAGGGCCTTCATGCGCTCCGCGGCGACATTGACACGGTGATCGTGTATCTTTTCCAGGGTCAACCCGAGCCCACCGGCCGATGGATCGATATAATATCCGAGTATATGCTGTTGCGACCCGTCCACGGGGAAAACGGTTGTGACCTCGACGCCGGGCACGTATTCGACACCGGTCCGCGCCGACGCGGCGGGGCTATCGGCGATCGATTCGATAGAGTCGTGATCGGTCACGGATATGGCAGCCAGGCCCGCGGCTGCGGCGATGGTGAAAAGTTCGTCGACCGAATGATCACCGTCCTCGCTATAGCGGGAATGCATGTGCAGGTCGATGGTTTTCATGAATCTGGCGGGCGCACCGGGTGGTGCGCCGTTCTTATTTCCAGTTTTTAATGGTGTGAAGGAGTTTCAGACCGTCGTTTGTCGGAAGAAAATCAAGCGGATCAAGCGGTATGTCGTTGCACCTGATCTCGAAATGAAGATGGTTTCCGGTGGAAACGCCCGTGCTTCCGACCAGGCCCACTATCTGTCCCTTGCGAACAAAGTCGCCCTTTTTAACGAAATTTGCCGAAAGGTGGGAGTATCTGGTGATGAAGTTGTTCCTGTGTTCGATATCGATGGTATTGCCGAAGCCTGCCAGATAGACCGAACATATCACGCGCCCCTCCATCGACGCGCAGACGGGTTTCCCGCGCTGGGCCGGAATGTCCATTCCGGAGTGGAAGCGGCCGCCGCGCAGTCCCAGCACCGAGGAGATGTTCCTGACGTCCTCTATCGGCCATATGAACTCGTCGTCCGGGGAATCGATAGCGGATCGGACTGTGCCCCGGGCGGAGAGCTTTTCGAGATAGCTGTCGGAATACGGGACAAAAACGTAGGTGCCGTGTCCTATCTTGCGCGCGGGGTTTTCGTTGATGGAATACACCTCGTCGGCGGTGCTGCCGAACTCTCGGGCAAGCGGAACGAGGGCCGCCCCGGACCCCATCATCATCCACTTCCCGAGCCGGCCCTTGTATTCCTGGATCTCGGTATTGTCGATAAAGACTCTTTCGGCGGCCGTAACGGCCCCGCAGCACAATAGTATTGCGATAACACAGATGGAGAATTTCTTCATCTAAATCTCTTTCACATTCAAACTGGAAAGCACCGGCTTTCCTCTGAGGCCGACTAAAACGGTCGACTTTCCCTCTGCCGTTGTTCCGACGACTGATCGTCAGGGTGCCGGAAGCGGCATACTGTATATTTTCGGGTTATACTGTGAGCATGAAAAGTCATTATTTTACTATTCTCCCTCGCGATATTGTCAATAAAAAAATGACGCCTAATCGGAGATGTGAACGTGTACAAGCAAAAGGCCCCGGAAGGGGCCTTTGAGGGTGGTTCAATACAGGTTACGAAAAGAACGCCTGGATTTCCGGGTCGTCAGGCTATGTGGATCTCCAGACCGGATTCGGACGGACGCTTCCCCATGAGTCCCGTGAGAACGGCGTCCCAGTTGAAGTTTACAAGAATGTTTCTGCGGGATTTTTCTCGCATGTCCACGTAGGCCTCCAGGTCGTTTTCCATGAGGTCGATGACGTGCTCGATCGCCCGGACCCACTCGTTCACGTCTTTGGACGAGGCCACAAGGCCGGTTTCGCCCGGAATGATGATCTCCTTCGGGCCGCCCGCCTCCGAGACGATGGCCGGCAGTCCGCAGGCCTGTGCCTCGAGCACCGACATGCCGAAGGTGTCGGCTATGCTCGGGAACACGAACATGTCCGAGCCCGCATAGACGTCGGGAAGGACCGACTGTTCGAGCTTGCCGGTAAGGACGACACGGTCGTATCCGCGCATGGTCTTCCGGATGGTCTCGATATAGGGTCCGTCGCCCACAAGGAGCAGGTTGATGTTCCGGCGACGGGCAGACAGCCGCCTGTACGCCTCGAGAAGAAGGTCGAGGTTTTTGTCTTTCGACATGCGGCCCGTGAAAAGCAGCGTTACGCCGTCGCGGATGCCGAAGCGTTCCATGAGTAGCGTTTTCCCCGTCTCCTTCATCGAGAAGAATTCACAGTCCAGACCGCGTCGGAATATCTTCATTTTCGAGCGCTCGTATCCACGGGCCTCGGTGATGTCCATGTATTCGCGCGTCGGTACGTGGATTTCGTCCATTGAATTGTAGAACCAGATCATGAGGCGCTCGAGGACGTAGGGGATGAAATCGCCTCCCACGACCGCCTTTGACTGGAGATAGAAGTCGGTGTGATAGATGCCGACCTTTTTAATCTTCAGTATATTCGCCGCCATGAGCGCGAAGAGACCCACCGGCCCCGGGGTCGAGATGAATATCTCGTCGGGGTTGTAGCTTTTGATGAGCCTGAGCG
>JAGODA010000299.1 GCA_017998475.1 Spirochaetota bacterium
TGTTGTAACAAACTGCCGGTTTTGTCATCAAAATCCTCAATCATTTCCCTTGACAGCGGTATCCGCGCGAGGGTATCTTGAAAACGACGTCCAACTGGTTCACAGTGTGTTACGAAGCCGTACTTCAGCCGGAGAGTGTTGCCCCGCCTTTAACGTGCTGAATCGGGCCTGTCCGGCTGGTATAAAAACTTACTATAGCATGGAGAAAAAGGATGCTAAAAAGGATAGGATTGTTCCTGCTTACCAACCTTCTCGTTGTGGTGACGGTAAGCCTCATCATGAACATTGTGCTGCCGCTCCTGGGCATACAGGTGACGGGCGGCATGTACGGCCTGGCGATCTTCTGCGGCATTTTCGGCATGTCCGGCGCGTTCATCTCGCTCGCGATAAGCCGCTGGATGGCCAAGCGCGCCTACAATATCCAGCTCATCGACGGCACGACCCGGGATCCGGGCGCGCGGGAAATCTACGAAATGGTCGCGCGCCTCTCCCGCAAGGCCGGCCTTCCGGAGGTCCCCGAGGTGGGAATATACCAGGCGGCCGAGCCCAACGCCTTCGCCACGGGCCCTTCCAAGAGCAAATCGCTGGTGGCGTTCTCGACCGGTCTCCTCTCGTCCATGAAACGCGAGGAAGTCGAGGCGGTCGCGGCGCATGAGGTGAGCCACATAGCCAGCGGCGACATGGTCACCATGACGCTCCTTACGGGCGTCGCCAACGCGCTCGTGATGTTCGTTTCGCGCATAATCGCCCAGTTCCTGGACAGCTTCCTTCGCGACGACGAGGGCGGCGGCGGACTGGGCTTCCTCGGCTACATCATGACGGTGATGGTGCTCGAAACCTTCCTGATGCTGCTGGCCTCCATCCCGCTCGCGGCGTTCTCGCGCATGCGCGAATACCGCGCCGACGCGGGAGCGGCGAAATACACCTCGCCCACGTCCATGGCTAACGCCCTCAAACGCCTGGCCGAAGCGGCCGGAATGCCGGAAAAGAAGGATTCCTTCTCCATGGCCAAGATCAGCTCCGGCAAGCGCGTGTCGCTTTTCGCGACCCATCCCTCCATCGAGGACCGCATCGCGCGGCTTATGAGGATGTAGACCCTCTTTCCGAATTACCCCGGGTGCGGCCATTCGGCCGCGCCCTTACCGCACCCCCGCCCTTTCATTCCTTCGCTTAAATGAACGTGGTTCATTTTCTGATTGCAATTTTGTGAGCCACGGCTAGTATAGTGCCGGCCTGTAAGCCCGAAGGCCGCACGGCGGCCCTTAACCACATATAAAAGAGGTACTCCATGACAATACCCTTTCCTTTCGAACCCCTGCTCGCGTTCGGCTGGCTGGGAGTAATGCTTTTAATTGGCATATTTCTGCGCGCCAAGATCCCCTTTATACAGCGCTTTCTCTTCCCCAGCTGCCTGCTCGGCGGCCTCCTGGGGCTGGCGTTCCTTCATACGGGAATCGTCAAGATCGAGACATCGCTCCTGGAGTCGTTCGCGTATCACTTCTTCAACATCAGCTTTATCTCGGTCGGTCTTACGGTACGGACTCCCGAGGAGAAAGCGGCATACAGCGGCAAGGAGATGGTCAGGGGCTCGCTGTGGATGGCGCTCGTCGAGGGGATAACCATACCGATCCAGGCTATACCCGGGGGCTTGCTGGTAATCGCGTTCAACTATTTCGGCTATGACCTCTTCAGAACGTTCGGCTTTTTCGCCCCTCTCGGGTTCACCGAAGGCCCGGGGCAGGCCCTGTCCATCGGCAAGGTGTGGGAAAACTTCGGTTTCGAGCACGCGGCCACAATAGGGCTGACGTTCGCCACCGTCGGCTTTCTCTTCGCGTTTTTCGTCGGCGTACCACTGGCCAACTGGGGAATCAAGAAAGGCCGGGCCGAGCAGCCCCAGACCGCGCTTCCTAAAGATCTCCTGACGGGAGTCATCGGAAAGGAAAGCTCGAAGGAGAGCGCCGGTACTCTCACCATGCATTCCGCCAACGTCGAGACGCTCGCCTTCCAGTTCGCACTGGTCGGTCTTGTGTATCTGCTTACCTACGGGCTGGTCCTCTCTATTGGAAGTCTGTTGCAACCGGAGCTTGCGACCACCCTCTGGGGATTCTTTTTCTTTCTGGGCATGCTCGTCGCGCAGCTCGTGCGCGGCATCATCGTGAAGATCGGATACGGACACCTGGTGGACGGAGGGATACAGAGGCGTATTACGGGATGGTCGGTTGACTTCCTGATTCTTTCCACCGTGATGGCGGTCCAGCTCGTCATCGTATGGCAGTTCGTCGTACCCATCACCGTAATCTGCGTGACTGCGGGCGTACTGACCACTCTGGTCGTCATATACCTGGGCAACCGCATTCCGTCGCTCAATCTCGAGCGCACGCTCGCCATCTACGGCACCGTCACCGGAACGGTATCCACCGGCCTGCTCCTGCTCCGCATAGTGGATCCGGAATTCCGCACCAGCACCGCGATGGAAATGGGCTACATGACGATATTCGCATCCATCCCGGTTATCGGCACCATGCTTCTCGTAAGCGCGCCGGTGCTCTGGGGATGGAGCCTTGGGCTGACGATGGGGGTGTTCGCGGGGATGATGGTTGTATGCCTGGTTCTCCTCAAAGTGTTCAGGCTGTGGGGTAAAAACAGGTACGCATAAGCCTGATCGCGCTGTTTCCGACGAAATCCGCGATAAATCGCGCCGGCCCGCCGGCGCGATTTCATTGTCCCGCACGGAGTCCGGATGTCCAGATCGAGATATCTCGCTTGACCCGCTCCCGCCGGCCGCGGCATATCCCGTTCGTGTGATCCTCGAATAACAGCACAATCACCCCTTTAATATACCACAGCCCCATGTTCACCTCAATGCCGGCGCGTATACACGAAACGAACCGCCCGCCCGATCCACTGCATGACTGTATTACAATAAATCCTTGACATAATACATTTCCCTGTAAGCATGCTGAGAATTCCGCAACCTTTACGCGGAAATCCCGTCGTTCTTTTAAGGGCGAAAGTCCACCGTCGAATGATGCACCGCCGGCGGCTCCGGAACGGCCGAATCGACGGGCGCCCTCTCCTTTAAATTTATCCAAAAGGAAATTGAATGGAAAACAACACTCGAACCCCCGGCACACCATGCCTTTCCACCGGGACAGGGAAACACCGCACGAAGCTCGCCCGCCACGCCACCGGCTCGATCTCGATGCTGCTGTACTTTCTCAACACCGCCGTAATGTTCCCGTTCTTCCCGGTCATCGGCCTGCTCAAGCTCCTGCCCGTGGCGCGATGGCGCGCGCTGTGCGGCCTGGTTCTGGACCGTATGGCCACGCTCTGGATATCGGTGAACAACCTCAACCTTAAAATCACCAAGCGCATACACTGGGACGTTACGGGTCTCGAAGGCCTCAACCCGCGCGAATGGTATCTCGTAATCGCAAACCACCGGTCCTGGGCCGACATTTTAATTTTACAGAAGGTGTTCAATCGCAAGATCCCCTTTCTCAAGTTCTTTCTGAAAAAGGAGCTCATCTGGGTGCCGCTCATGGGCATCGCGTGGTGGGCGCTCGATTTCCCCTTCATGAAGCGCTACTCCGGTGCTTTTCTGAAAAAGTTCCCGCACCTCAAGGGGAAGGACATCGAGATCACGCGGAAGGCGTGCGAGAAGTTCCGTCACATTCCGGTTTCGATCATGAATTTCGTCGAGGGAACCCGGTTCACGCACGAGAAGCACCGCCGCCAGAACTCGCCCTTCGCGAACCTCCTCAGGCCGAAGGCCGGGGGGATGGCCTTCGTGCTGTCCGCCATGGGCGGGGAGCATATGAAAAAGATACTGGATGTATCGATCTGCTACCCGGACGGCATTAGAAGTTTCTGGGATTTCCTGTGCGGCGGGATCTCTCGCGTCAGGGTGCACATCGAGGAGCTTCCCATCACCGCCGAGCATCTCGGCGATTATCTGAACAACGAGCGTTTCCGGGAAGAGTTCCAGGAGTGGGTGAACCGCCTGTGGAAGGAGAAGGACCTCCTGCTCTCCGAGATGTCCGTGTAATTCGCCGGCCGCCGGTATCCGCTTAAGCCGGCGGCATTCATATACGGCGGAGATCCACCGCGCCGATCACCCGCCCCACCTACGTAAGCG
>JAGODA010000300.1 GCA_017998475.1 Spirochaetota bacterium
AGAGCTCGACCGCTACCGCATAGCGCCCTTCGTTGTGCGCTGTTATTGCTTTCAGGAGTATGTTGTCGATGGTGTCTTCCGGCATGGATTCAGAAGGCGGGGGCCCTCCGTCCGGATCGACCGAAGACGTGTCTTGCGCACGGTCTGACACGGTGGAGGCTACCCCCGTCCTGTCGTACAATACGTCTCTTCTTTTACGCAATTCATTCTTCATGGAACGCTGGTAATCGCGTACCTCCTGGAAAATGATGTCGGCCAGTGTGAGGTTTGCGTTCAGCGCCGCAAGCTTACGTTTAAGCGGAAGGTCGAAAGGTGTGAATTCCGCCTTGTACACGAGCTCATGCTCCACCTCGGACCACGCGTCCTGCAGGATTGTCGAAAGCTGAATTTCACAGCAGGATATCTTCTCATCTTCCGCCAGATCGACCATGCGCCCGTCCAGATTCAGCATCAGATGAGTGGCCTCGTAACCGAATTCCCGAAACGAGTGATTGACGCCCTTCCGTTCACTGGCGGATATGATGAACGAATCGCGCAGTATCTTTTCCGCCGCTTCGATTTCCTCGAGAAACGGAAAAATCACCCGCACGCCCAGAATGTCGGTTATGCCGGTCGGATCACATTGTCCGTGGTTCTGCCGCATTCTTCTCAGCAGTTTGTTGAAATAGCTCTCGAAGGATTTGATGCGATATTTGATGGTCGGGTTGAGTCCTTTCGAGATGAGGGCGTTTTTTATATCGCCGGCGATGCCGGCCAGAGGCGCCTCATACGCGGGTGCGAGTCTTGAATACCACGAACTGATCTCCGCCCTGTCGGGAATACGATTGTCCCTTTTCATGACGCCGGACCTTTATATGGTAACGCGCCTTACATACAGGCATTTCGGATACGACGACTCCATCGTCGACATGGTGAAATTAAAACCCTCATGTATACGGAGGAATCGTGGGCTTCCGCACCCATCGGCCCCGCATACGTATTTTCCCGCGGGGCATTTCCGGAAAATACACAATCGGCCGAGGTAGCGGTCGTCTCTTTCGTCCAGTATGAAGACGTCCACCTGATGGTGAGCCACGCCGATACCTTTTTCCGACATGAGCCTGGAAAGCGCGTCGATCCTCGCTCCGCGAAGATCACCGATCGATTGCGTAGTATCGATCCAGACGGCAAGGTCTATATCCGCGCACATGTGATACACCTCGACACCGGTATTTTCATTGTGGGCGTGTAAATAGCTCTCTTTATACGGCGGCGCGGCGACCGAGCCGAATAAAACGACCCTGTGCACCGCCGGTATCGATGAAAAGGCCGTGGCGACATAGTCGGCGGCAACGGTAAAATTATTTCTGCGCCGGAGACTGTCCTCGTTGGCGCGGCGTATCTCCGCTTCCGACGGCTCCTGCCCCTCCCACAGGAATGATATTTTTCCGGAGTCCGTGTTCACCCTGGCACCTTCATTGCCGTTTTCCCTTACCCGCCCGGTCGAATAACAACCTCGAGAATTTCCGGAACGGTGCCTACCCGTACGGGCGGTCCCCAGGTGCCGAATCCGCTGGAAACGTATATATGCGTGTTCCCCTTCCGCTTGTAGCCATGGCTCAGTTCGTAAACAGCGCCGGTGATGTAATTGAACGGCCACAGCTGTCCGTGATGTGTATGGCCGGAAATCTGCAGATCCACCCGGTTCATTTCCGCCTCTCCGAGCTTGAAAGGTTGATGATCGAGCACAATCAGCGCCTTGCCCCTGTCGAGAGGCGCGGTTAATTCGTGCAGGTCCTTCCTCCGCTTGCCGGTGAAAGCGGTGACGCTCCGGTCCTCTCGTCCGACTACATAGAAAGCACCGTTGACAAGGACCGCGCTGTCGCGGAGCATTCTTATGCCGTGATCTTCAAGATATTTCACCGCTTCATCGACTCCGCCAATGTACTCATGGTTGCCCGTAACGGCGTACACTCCGTGTTTCGCGCGAAGGCCCTTCAGGGTTTCTCCGAGATTCTGTTCGATTACGGGCGCGAGGTCTTCGTCGAGAATATCGCCGACAAGCAGTATCGCGTCCGGCGACATCCTGTTGATCTCACGCACCATGTTTTCAAGCCTCGAGTTGCCGATTATGACCCCCAGATGAATATCCGACGCCACCGCAAGACGTATGCCTTCGGGCGGTATGTCTTTACCGTTAATGGCGATATCGAGCGTGCGCACTCTGGGCTTGGCGGCGTTGATATATCCGAGACCGACCGTAATGACTGCCGATACCGCAACGATACAGGCCACGGCGATACGAATCGTCTCCCTCCTGGAAATAATGCTGTCGTAAACCGGCGGAATCAATCGACCGACCCCGATCAGTATATCAACCGCGATGAATCCGATAAAAAGATATGTCATTACCGCGAACCAGAACGAACCGGTGAATATGGCCGCATCGCTGATAGCGCAGACCGTATATCGTTCGAGCAGCCTTCCTCCGATGTATGACGCGGCCACCAGGACAAACAGAACAGCGTAAACCGGACGCGCAATGGATCCGCGGGGAATAAGCTGCCAGCCTTTAAGGAAAATATAGTAATTGATAAGGCCGTACAACAGGAGGAAAATGGAAAAAAACAGGTAAAAGTTAAGTGTTCGCATGAGTGAGCTACCCGCTGTTATAATAGCCCGTTCAGGCCGATTCGTCCATAAAACGAAACCCCTCCCCGATTCCGGGGAGAGGTTGTTGGTTCAATTGACCCTGGTTGCCGCCGTATTACTTCTTTCCGGCCCTGGGAATGACGACGATGTCGACCCGCCGGTTCAGGGCCCGATTCGCCGCGGAGTCGTTGGATACTATTGGATTGAATTCCGCGTACCCCGCCGCGGAAAACCGCGCCTGATTCAGCTTGCGGTCCTGATTGAGCACATAATTCAGCACCGCGAGGGCCCTCTCCGTGGACAACTGCCAGTTGTCCCTGAACTGGCGGGTCCTGATGGGCACATTATCGGTATGCCCTTCGACCACGATGTTATACTCCGGAAAATCCCCGAGTATCTTGGTGATTTTCTGGAGCGCCGGGAGTATCTCCTTTTTGAGCTCCGCGGAACCCGAATCGAATGATATGCGGTCGTCGATATTAATAACAAGCTTGTCGTGGAAACGCTTCAGCCGTATCTCGCCCTTCCGTATCTCATCGGCCAGCTGCTTTTCGAGCTCGTCGGCCTGCATTTTCATTCTGTCAAGCTCGTCCTGCTGCGCCTTCGTAAGTTTCTTCAACCCGGCCATCTCGTCGTTCAGGTTCGAGATCGAGGCCCGCATGTCCGCAATGCGCGCCTCGTACGACTTCCGAAGTTCATCGAGTTCCTTTATCCGCCGCTCTCGTTCCTGCTGCAGCTCCTGGCGCAATTTCGCGAGTTCAGCCTCGTAGCGCGCCTGCATCTTTTTGCTTTCCTCGACGAGGTCCTTTTCCCGGTCACTGCCTTTCTTCTGCAGTGCGTCGATGGTTCCCTGAAGCTCCTTCACTCTGGACTCGCAAAGACTATTGTCCTTCTCTCTCTGCTTTTTGCATGCCTCGAGCTCGCCATTCAGCCGCTCTATCTGACGTTCGAGGTCCTTTATGGTGGTCTCCAGGTTGGTTTTCTCGTTCGCGAACTGGCGCTGTACGCTCTTCAGTTCAAGCTCTACAGCGACCTTTTCATTATAGAGGTTCTTGTAATCGCTCGTCCACTTGAACAGCTGGGCGTGGGCGACGCCGGCCATAAAGACCATTGCGACCGCAAACACACATGTTGTGGTCAGTATTCTTTTAATCATTTTCTGCACTCCCTGGCCGCAGCCGGTTATTTTCCGTATCCGGACTCATTGAGCTTGGATTCGGCCGCCTTGAATGTATCAGTTACCTTCAGGTGATACTGCCTGCTCTGCGTCACCTTTTCCTTTCTCGATTCGAGGTACTTTTCGTACTCCGAGACGTCGATACGTGCCTTGTCGTCCTTCTTCCCGGTCTTCGGGTCCACGGGCGCCTCGCCCATTGTCCTGTCCTGATACGCCCGGGCGATCTTGGCTTTCTCGAAATTGAGCTCGGCGATTTTTGCCGCGAGCTCGGCCTCTTTGAGTTCAATACCCGATTTCTCGTAGTCCCTG